>CAOJRP010000013.1 GCA_948442015.1 uncultured Erysipelotrichaceae bacterium | reverse complement strand
AAAAAAGAAATTAGGTAAATTGACTTAAGGCTTCGTAAGTTTCTTAAATACCAATCAATATTATTATATGTCCTGTTTGACAAAATTATACATCAGGATAACCCATAACTTTTAAAATAACCTTAGCATCTATTGATTTAATAGACTCTTTTAATTTATTAAATTCTATTTCAACTAACTTAATTAATTCTTCATAATCATCTTTATTTAAAAACTTTTCCATACATCTAATCAACATATATAAATTAGTTGAATTATTATTTACTTTATATGAACTGTCTATTAATTTAAAACTCATAAAAAATTTACTATGGAAAGAAAATAGTCTATCCGAATGCGCACAAATATTCCTTGCAAGTGTCATATTAACTAGAATTTGCTTTAATAATTTTGGAGATATATTAAACTTTTTTGCTATTTCATTTCTATCTGATTGTTTTAACAATCCATACCATCTACTTATTTGTCCAAAAGATAATATTTTAATTGCAACAAATGGAGGTATAAAACCATAAGTTTGATCATAATGCGTAATGGCTGGGTGCTTTCCTTTATTTTTGTCAATTTCTACATTTATTGAATCAATTATATTGTCAATATCATTGTCATTTGCTAAATCATCAAAACTTTCTTTATTAAGATAATTATCAAGTCCATAATTTTTGGCAAGTATATTACCCATTATACCTCTTATTTTCAACTCAAACTCTAAGGCATACTTCAAAAAGATAGTTCTTATATTTTTATCAAAACTATATAAAGAATATATTTCATTAAAACAAACATTTTCAAAATATGTATTATCGCTTTTTTTAAATACATATTTATAGGTATTAATAACAGAATAATAAGAATAATTATCTATGATGTTCAAAGCAATATTTCTATCATCAATAATAATGTTTTTACTTTCTAAATGCTCAATTAATTCTTCATTAGTTTTATATTCTTTCATATAGTATTTCTCCCTAAAATAAAAATTGACTCAGGGCTTCATAAGTTTCCTGAGTACCAATCGATATAAGTTTATCAGATATTAATACTGTTGTCAATTAAATTTTGTTTATTTGTTCATTTTACAACAAATAAGGTTGTTAATATAAAATCTACTTAGAAAGTATATTATAATATTTCAGTTATTAATTTTTTTCTTCATTTTCTTTGTTACCTAATTGCAGTTTCATGGCTTCTTCTATTGACGAAAATAATTCACTTACTTTTTTATATATTGGATAACATATTTTATCATCTTTTTTATCTTCATCAGTAGTACAATCTACTATCTCAAACGAATCTTCTAATGAATACACATTAAAAAATTGATTGTAAAGTTCTAACCCATTAAGAGTCTTTTCATCTTCTTCTATTTCAATTTTATTATCTTTATTTTCTTCTTTAAAAATATATTTATTTTCTTCTTTTGTAAAATTAATTATTCTTTTCATATTTCTTATACCTTTCTTTGAGCGAATCTATTCCACCTTCTATATTATCTGCAATAATTTGTAGCATATCTATTTTATCCTCTTTATATTCTAAAGCGCCACTTTCTATACTAATCTCTTCATTCTCTTCGTCTTTTTTAATAAAAATAACATTATCTACATCTAAGTTAACAATAAATTGAGGATTGTGAGTTATTAATAACACTTGCCTATGATTAGCTATCTTTTTGAAATCTTTTAGTAATTTCTTTTTTATAGATGGTTGTGAAACATCATCTTCAGGTTGATCAATAATATATAAACCTGTATTTTTTATGTCATTAGATAGTAAGTCAAAATATATTTGAGCATTTGCTCCTGAGGATAATTCTTTTGTAACATCAGAATCTTTAGTATTATTAATACAATTTCTTATCTTTAAATCTTTTTCAATTTTTTCAAGTAACTTTAATTTGTAATATTCATATATATCTTCTGGTATATTTTCTCCTGTCTTTATGTTTTCTTTAAATTCATTAGGTACTATTAATGAAATATCAGAAATTGTCTTTTTGTAACTTGCTGACAATGGACTAATTAACAAATCAAATATATAATGAGAATCAATTTTAAGGATGTCAGATTTACATATAAATCTATACTCTCCATTAATATTTACTTCTGGTTTTAAATCTATTTCATCAAAATCAAGACTAAAATTTACATTATTTCCGTTCAAGTTGATTAGATTACATATAGTTTTTGACAATTGAATAAATTTTAAATTATATGATTCTCTCTGCTTTTGTTCTTCTGTTTTTATATTTTCTAGATTTGTATTAAATTTTGTTATCTGATTATTTATTATTGTTACTTTTTCTTCTTCAATTTTAATTTTGTCAACAATATCTTGATTTTTCTTTTTTAGTTTTTCTAAAAATCCAGAATATTGTTTTATTTTTTCAGTCTCTTCATCACTTAGTAATTTGTTTTTTAATAATTCATTATTATCTTCAATTAATTTAGAGATTTTTAAAACAAGAGTTTTATATTCTGTTTCATTAGTTTTTAAATCGATTTCAATCGAAAGAACTTGCAAAGACATAGATATTTCTTCATGTAATTCGAACTGAATATTTCCTAATTTAGATTTTTCTATATCTATTTTTTCTTTATTTTTTAGAAAATCAATAAATTCATCAACTTTTTTTTCTATTTTTTGCTTTTCTAAATCATAATTAGGTTCTATGGGATAATATTCTTTTATAAAATCTTTAGATTTAGTTTTATTATTTGTAAAAACATTTCGAATATTTCCTTGTTTATCAAAGTGCCTTATATCTTCTTGAGGAATCTTGGTAATAACCTCTATTTTATTATCCTTAAGATAATTGTCATAAGCATTTATCAACTTTTTGTCTGAAGATATTTCTCTATATTCTGTCATTTTATGAATAAGAAGTGACTTGCCTATTGAATTATCTCCAATAATTGCATTAATTCCTTTTGATAATTCGATTTCTTTTTTACATCCATCTATAATTAGTTCTATTTTATCAATTGGTGCATTAGCTGAAAAGAAACTGCTAACTCCTATCTTAATTCTTCGAGGATCAGTTATTGCCATCATTATCCCTCTAAAGGTTGGAAGACATTTAAAATAACTGAATTCAAATTCACCATCATTTGTTTTTTCTGGGTAAGTGCTCCAATTATGACAATCACTACCTGTAATAAATTGTATATTTTTTAATTTTGGTTTTTGATTTTCTATATATGATTTATTAAAAATTTCATTTCTTTTATTTTTAAATTCATAAGCCTCAAAGTAATCAATAAAAATAAAATTTTCAAAAGCAACATCTCCAACACTATTTGCATCATGTTTTCTTATTTTTGAACTGCCTAGACTACCTTTTTGATGAGCGATTAAAATAGTATCTAATCCAATATTTCTTAATATACCAATAAACGTTTCTTCGGAGAAAGAATTATCCAAATCATATAATGGTTTATTTGTTACTTTATCAAATATTTCAGTTTGAATACTTTGTAGAGATGAATCATTATTGTCGTTAAATAGAGTTATGATGTGTAAAATTTCATTTTCGATTGTTACACTAAATTCAATACCTGGTAATACTTTTTTTATACAATTATCATTTAGTTCTTGTTCTTTTAATTTTATATAAATATCATAATCAAAATTGTCATGATCAGTAATTGAAACCATATTTACTTCGTTCTCAACTAATTTAGAAATTAAAATTGGAAGATTTTCTACAGTGCCATCTTTAACAACTTTTTTATCTTTATGATTAGAAGCAACTGAGTGAATATGGAAATCAATTTTCAAAGGTTTTTTTACAATTTTTTCCATATTATACCAACTTTCTAATATATTATTTTATCATAGTTATTTACTAAATAATATTACTTTTATTAAATTTTCTTGATTTTGTTATAGTTTTTAATTGCTTCAATGATATATTGTTCAATATACCTTTTATCTCTTTTCAATAATTCTTTTGGTAATACTGACTCTATTTTTTCTTTATTAAAAGATATTCTATCATTTTGATTACCTTTCTTTTCATCTAATATTTTCTCAATTGTATTAAAATCTAATTTCTTATTTTGACTTAGATTTCTAATTCTTATTGCTTGAGCTCTGTTAGGAGTTAAATCTTCATACTCTATAGAAGCAAAAAGTAACTTTTGCTCATCTTTAGTCAAATAGGATAATTCCACTGCTGTAGTAAGTCCTAAAGTTAAATAAGTCCGTTTATCATGAATTATAGTATCATCAACTATTTTTAATAATTCAGGTATTAAATAAGTAAGTCTTATATATCTTCTAACCTGTTCTCTAGATATCCCACTAACTTTAGCAATCAGTTCAATAGAAGTTAACTTCTGCACATCTTGTGTAGAAGTATCTTTTTTTTACCTTGGTGTTTGATTGCATCCAATTTCATTTTATATGCAAATGCTTTTTCTGAAGGTAAAATTTTACTTCTGTATATATTTGAATCTACCATATAAATAATTGCTTCATCATCATCTAAATCTTTTATAAAACAATCTGCTTCTTCTACTCCATTCAGTTCAAGTGCTAATTTTCTTCTATGCCCTGATAATAATTCAAATCTATTATTTGCTTTTCTTCTAACAACTAATGGATTTAATAAACCATTTTCTCTAATACTTGTTATAAGTTCATTTAAAGAATCATCTTTATTAACTTTAAATGGGTGATTCTTAAAAGAATCTATATCACTTAATTTTATTTTTACTATTTCTTTCATTTTTTTATTCTCCTTCTTTCATTTGAAAAGTTAATTTCCATTCAATATACTCTTCATAACTTATTTCTCTATTTTCTCTTTTTTGTTTCATTTGATGCCATTCTTTTATGAAATTATCAATTAAAACATCTACTTTATTTTGAAGTTGTTCAGACATTGTTAGGTCGATATTCATTTTAGGATATAATTCTTCTAGCCACATAAATAGATAAACTATATCTAAAGGATTTTTAAAATCATATTTTTCAATAGAACTAGGATTAATTTTTAAGATATTAGCAATTTCAATAACCCTATCTTCTTTTGGTGTTCTTTCTCCCTTCTCATATCTTGTTATATTTACTCTTTTACTTTCCCCAGTTAAACCTAATTTTTCTGAAACTTCGTCTTGAGTAAATCTCCTAAATTGTCTTGCAAAGGCAATTCTTGATCCCTGTGTCAAATCTTTTAATGTCGGTTTTAAATATAAATATCGCATTTTTTCACCTCCTTTTTTCTGTCGCAAAAATCTTATCTTTTTACACAAAAAAGACCAAGATGTTTATATCTTAGTCTAATTTATATATAAATATCAATTATAATGGGTTTCTTTAACCTCGCATTTTTACATTCGAGTATTTTATCTGCATACCTTAATATATCATCTTTTGTAACGATTATGCGTGTTAAAAAGATTTCATAATCACTTTCTATTTGTTTACCTTTTCGCGGATACTTGCTTGAGCAGCAGATAACCTTGCTATTGGCACTCTAAATGGTGAACAAGAAACATAGTTAAGTCCTACATTATGACAGAATTCAACACTTGATGGGTCTCCGCCATGTTCACCACAAATACCTAACTTAATATTATTTCTTGTACTTCTACCTTTTTCGACAGCCATTTTAACTAAAGTACCAACACCAGTTTGGTCTAACTTTGCAAATGGGTCTTGTTCATAAATCTTAGTTTCATAATAAGAATTTAAGAATTTACCAGCATCATCTCTTGAAAAACCAAATGTCATTTGTGTTAAGTCATTAGTACCAAATGAGAAGAATTCAGCTTCTTTAGCTATTTCATCTGCTGTAAGAGCAGCTCTTGGTATTTCAATCATTGTTCCAATATGATATTCCATATCACTTTTTTTCTCTTTCTTAACAATTTCAGCTGTTTCAACAACTATATCTTTGACATATTTTAATTCCTTAACTTCTCCAACTAACGGAATCATAATTTCAGGAATGATATCATATCCATCTTCTTCTTTTACTTCAATTGCAGCTTCCATCAAAGCTCTAGTTTGCATTTTAGCAATTTCTGGATAAGTAACAGCTAAACGGCAACCACGGTGACCCATCATCGGATTAAATTCGTGTAATTCATCACATTTTACTTTAACATGTTCTACTGTAACACCCATAGCATCGGCTAGTTCTTTCATTTCAGAATCTGTTTTCGGAATAAATTCATGTAGTGGTGGGTCTAGATAACGAACGGTCATTGGAAGTCCTTTTAATTCCTTATACATAGCTTTAAAGTCACCTTTTTGGTAAGGAATTAATAAATCTAAATATTTCGTTCTATCTTCAACTGTTTCAGATAAAATCATTTTTCTTAAATTAAAGATTCGCTCATCATCAAAGAACATATGCTCTGTACGGCAAAGTCCAATACCTTCAGCACCTAGTTCAATAGCTTTAGCTGTATCTTTTGGAGTATCTGCATTAGTTCTTACACCTAACTTACGATATTTATCAGCCCACTCCATAACTCGACCAAATTCTCCAGCGATTTTAGCATCAACAGTTTTAATTTCACCATCATAGATATTTCCAGTTGTTCCATCGATTGAGATAACATCTCCTTCATGATATGTTTTACTAGCTAGGGTAAAGCATTTATTTGCTTCATCCATAACAATGTCACCACAACCAGAAACACAACATTCACCCATTCCACGGGCAACAACAGCAGCATGAGAAGTCATTCCGCCACGAACAGTCAAAATACCTTGGGCAGCTTTCATACCTGTTATATCTTCAGGACTTGTTTCTAGTCTTACTAAAATAACTTTTTCGCCTTTTGAAGCCCAAGTAACAGCGTCTTCAGCAGTAAATACGACTTTACCACAAGCAGCACCAGGACTTGCTCCTAAACCTTTACCAATTGGTGTAGCACTTTTTAGTGCTGTAACATCAAATTGGGGATGAAGTAGTGTATCTAAGTTTCTTGGGTCAATCATTAAAACAGCTTCTTCTTCTGTTCTCATTCCTTCATCAACTAAGTCACAAGCTATTTTTAAAGCAGCCTGAGCAGTTCTTTTACCATTTCTTGTTTGGAGCATATAAAGTTTACCATGTTCAACAGTAAATTCCATATCTTGCATATCACGATAATGTGCTTCTAAAGTTGCACATACTTCTTTAAATTGGGCAAAAGCTTCTGGAAATTTTTCTTCCATTTCCGCAATCTTCATTGGAGTACGAACTCCTGCTACAACATCTTCTCCTTGGGCATTAGTTAAGAATTCACCAAACAAACCTTTTTCACCAGTTGCTGGATCACGTGTGAAAGCAACACCAGTTCCACAATCATCACCCATATTACCAAAGGCCATTGATTGAACATTAACGGCTGTTCCCCAAGAATAAGGAATGTCATTATCTCTTCTATATACATTAGCACGTGGATTATCCCAAGAACGGAAGACAGCTTTAATAGCTCCCATTAATTGTTCTTTAGGGTCAGTTGGGAACTCACTACCAATTTTAGCTTTATATTCTTCTTTAAACTCTCTAGCTAATTCTTTTAAATCATCAGCATCAAGTTCGATATCTTGTGTCACACCTTTTTCTTGTTTCATCTTATCAATTAATTCTTCAAAGTATTTCTTTCCAACTTCCATAACAACATCAGAATACATTTGAATAAATCTTCTGTAACAATCCCAAGCCCATCTTGGATTATTAGATTTTTCAGCTATAACACTCACAACTTCTTCATTTAATCCTAAATTAAGAATTGTATCCATCATCCCTGGCATAGAAGCACGAGCCCCAGATCTTACTGAAACAAGTAATGGATTTTCTTTATCCCCAAACTTTTTTCCAGTAATCTCCTCCATTTTAACGATATATTCGTTAATTTGACTTTGAATTTCTTCATTGATTTCTCTACCATCTTCATAATATTTAGTACAAGCTTCAGTGGTAATCGTAAATCCTTGAGGTACTGGTAGACCTATATTAGTCATTTCTGCTAAATTAGCTCCCTTTCCTCCTAATAGATTTCGCATATCAGCGTTACCTTCGCTAAATAAATATACATATTTTTGCATATCTTTCCTCCTCTTAATTAACTATTCATTATTATAACAATAACTTAAAATAGAACCAATATAAATCAGTTCTATTTGACATTTTTAGACACTAATTTTTAGCTCTTGGATGAGCTTTTAAGTATTCGTTTCTTAATCTATCCAATCCAACATGCGTATAGATTTGAGTTGTACTAAGGGACTCATGTCCTAATAGTTCTTGAACAGCTCTTAAGTCTGCTCCTTCGGAAAGCAAATGGGTCGCAAAAGTATGTCTTAATGTATGCGGTGAAATCTTGTGTTTTATGGAAGCTCTTTCAACAATTTTCTCTAAAATATCTCTTATACCAGCTGTTGTTAATTTATTTCCTAAATGATTAACTAATAAATAATCACTATTTTTCTTTTTTAATAGTTCATCTCGACTATTAGATAAATAGTCCTTTAAAGAACTTTCAGCATATTCTCCATAATAAACAATTCGTTCTTTATTTCCTTTTCCAATAATCCTAATACTTCTCTCATTTAGTGTTATGTCCTTTAACTTAATGTCAACAAGTTCACTAACCCTAATCCCAGTCGCATATAAAAGTTCAACTATTAAAGAGTTTCTTTTTCCTAAAGCAGTATCAACTGGAATGCTTCTAATAACCTTCTCAAATTCATCATACTGCAAATAATTAGGCACTTTCTTTTCTTTTTTAGGATTGGAAAGTAGTTTAAAATAGTTAACATTAACTTCCTTTTTAACCATCAAATAACGATAAAAGCCTCGTAAAGAACTTAGCATTCTCGAAATACTCGTATTTTTGTAATTCAATTTATCTAAATATTTTAAATATCCTCTAGTACTATCAATATTCAAATTTTTATAGTTTAGATTATTTTCTTTACAATATTTTAAAAATTTGTCAATGTCTTCATAAGAGCTAAGAATTGTCTTATTAGAATATTTTCTTTCAAATTCTAAATAATCTAAATAATTTTTTAAATCTTTATTCATAACAATCACTATCATAATTGTAACATGAAAAAAACAAGTTTTCACTTGTTACTTAATGAAATTAGAACCGAGTCTTTTATTAACAGTAGAATGATCTTCATCTCCATAAGCTAGCTCAAATTCATCACTATCCAAAAACTCTTCTGGTTCATCGGGATTAAAATATATTTCTTTTATACTATAAGCAAGAACTTTTGCTTTTTCTGTTTCTGTTAAATAAAAAGTTTTTTTATTCTCTGCTGCTCTTTTGTAAGCTTTCTTAATAATATCTGAAATATCTTTTAATGAAGAAGTTTTTTCTTTTCTTAAAGCATCCATATTCCATTCTTTTCCAAGTATCCTAATACAAGCACAAATGGTTTCTATAGCTTCCATTCTAATTTTCAAGACACTAGTATAATAACTAGCACTTGTAGCATCAACTTTTTCGGGAAATCCCAATTCATTTAAGGGGCCATAAATAGCCATATTTTTTTCTAAATTCTTTAATCTTCCTATAGGAAGATTATTACTTTTTTTATGATTATAATCATAATTGTCCATTTTTATTATCCCACCTTTGCCAACTTAATTTCTTTTTCTTCATTTAGGAGCATTTCTAAATTTCTTTTTATAAACAAACCTAGTTCTCTTATTTCTTCATAAGGTAATGAAAATAATTTAGATAAGTTTGCTATAAATATATCATTTTTATATCCTTGATAATTGTTTATATTTTTTAATATTGATTTTAAATCATCACTAACTTTTTTATCCTTAAATTTATTATAGATACGATTCATAATTTTTCTTTGACGAATATTATTTAAAAGAAAGTTATAAATATAAGAAGGTTCAATAACTTCTTTTTCGTCCATCGTAACTATCGAGGATTCTAATTTACGAATTCTTTCATTTTCTTCAAATATAATAACTAAAGGTTTATCTAAGCATTCTTCACTAAGTAAATTTTCAGATATAAATTGGACTTTTAATAAAGTTTCATCAGTACTACTAGTTAACTTATCAATTTTTTCTAATGAATTAATATCTTGTTGATTATAAAGAAGAGAAAGATTCCACGAAATGGGTATATAATCGTTAGGTCTTCTCTCTATTGCTAGTAAATATTTTTTCATCAAAACCACTTCCATAAATCCTAGTTAACTTATCATATTTAGAAGTATTTGTCAATTGTATAAAATTATATATTCTTATAATTATTATGATAAATGAATTTATTATTTAAGTACAATTATATTTGATAAACAACTTAATAGATGGAAAAATTAAAAGCTCGAATTAATCTTTTTTCGAACTTTTCTTTTTTTTAGAATTTTCTTCCAACCAATTTTTTATTTCTCCTAATTCAAAGTCATATTTTTTCTTAAGATTAGGGAATGCTTTAAAGTACCTAATCCTTTTAATATTTATATACTTTATTTTATCTTTTATTAAAGCTGGTAACATTTTAATTTTTTCAGCTTTTAGTTCTTCAGCAATAATTATTCTATTTCTTAAAGCATAAGCTATAATAAAAGAATAAATACAATCAGCAATAAAAATAAGAGCTAAAATAATTGCGATGATATTTAAAACATAATGAGGAAATAAGCCTAAAAAAGATAAAATAAGGGGCTCTGCAACATAAATAATTAATAAAGTTCCAATACCAAAACCAATCATATTTCCAATACAAATACGACCATTGATACTATCTTTTCTATCACTATAATCCCACCATTTATTATGAAATATTTTTTCTAATATGTAGCTAGTATAATACTCAATAGTTGTTGTTATTAAAACACCAAAGATAAAGACCAAAGCAACACTATATTTATATCTTAATAAAGTAAGTAATATTAAAAGAGCCCCAATACCATAAATTGGACACCAAGGTCCGAATAAAAATCCTCTATTAACGATTTTCTTATAACTAAGACTGCAAACAATTATTTCTAAAATATAGCCAAAAAAACTATATATAATAAAAGTTAAAAAAACAGTTGTTAAATTAAAGTTCATAGAATTCACCTACTCTGCCTTACATGATGAACTACCTGGTTCAAACAAGCATGTTTGACATGGCTCATATTTTTCTAAGGAATTATCACTATCAGGTATTAAAGAAAAAGCAAAGGAAATAATAGTAGGAAGTAAAAATACTACTACAGCTGCAATACATTGTTTTATAAACATAGGAATTTGCTTTTTCAAAGCTTCGCTATCCCCAACAACAGCTTTAAACATATCAACACAGCCAAATATTATTAATAAAATAGGAACTAATATCTTCGCAATATAAAGTAAATATCCTCCTATTTGAAACGCTTTTAGGACATTTACATCTTCACATAAAGATATTTCTGCTGATGTTGCAAAAACTTTACTAGTATATATTAGAAAACTAAATAGGAAAACTGTCATTATTTTTAATGTTTTTTTCATAAAATCACCTAATAAAATAATATCCTATTTTTAAAATAATGTAAATAATTAGTATATTTTTTGATGTCAAATAGTATTATATATTAGATTATGGAGGGTTCTTAATGATAAACAAACAGAATTTGTGGTACATTACATTATTTACTTTAATTGTAGTTTTAGCTGTCTATTATATAGCAATGCCTGATAATTCTTCTTTAAAAGAAATGGAAAATACTGTAAAAGAAGAAAACAAAGCAATAACAACAGTCAGTGAAAGTACAGAGCTTGTCGCCCTACGGATTAGTGCTGATGAAGAAATGCTAAAAAATATGGAAAGTTTACAAACAATACTACTTGATGAAACTAAAACTGCTAATGAAAAAAACGATGCTTATGAAAGTTTAGTAGCATTAAATAGTATTAAAGGGAAAGAAGAAGCTTTAGAAGATATTCTTTTAAAAGAATTTGGTTATAATTCATTTATTAAAATAAACGATGATCAAATAAGCGTTATAATTGAAAATAAAGAACATAACAAAGAAATAGCTAATAAAGTTATGAGAAGAATCCAAGAGGAATATGATACTTCTAAATATATAACAGTTAAATTTCAATAGACTTTTGCACTCACAAAAGTTTTTTCTATTCATAGTATGTAATAGAAGATTATAAAAAGAAAGTGAGTCAAAGTTATGGGAAATAGCATACTAACACAAAGAGAAAAAGAAATATTTACTTATTTGATTAAGAATAATACCACAAAAGATATTGCAAATATTTTGGGAATAAGTGAAAAAACAGTCAGAAATCATATATCGAATGTAATACAAAAACTAGGAGTTAAAGGAAGAAGTCAAGCAATAATTGAATTACTTAAATTAAATGAAATAAATATTTAAAGGCCTTAGGTCTTTTTTTATTATACTCACAATATAATTAATTAGGTGATTATAATGCTTTTTAAAAGAATATCAAAAAAAATATTAGTAGCGACTATAGCATTAATAGTGATAGCACTAGTCTATTTTTTTCCTAATGGTAGTGACCCTGAAGTATATGAACAAAATATTTCCTATATTGAAGCAAATAAAAATCCAATTTATTTAAAAGATAACAATAATTATATTGCAAGAACTAATATTATTATGAAAGAAACGGAAACTGAAGAAAAAGTTAAAGAAATTATTGAATCTTTAACTATTAATAGTAGTAAAAAAGATTATATACCTAATGGCTTTTCGGCTTTAATTCCGGAAGATACGAAAGTATTATCTTTAGATTTTGATGGTAGTTTATTAAAAATTAATTTTGATAGTAAGTTCAAGAATATTACGATACAAGATGAAGAAGCTGTTATTGAATCCCTTGTCTACTCTCTTACAGAAATTAGTAGTATTAAAAAGATTATGATTTTTGTCGATGGAGAACTATTAACTAGACTTCCTAATTCTAATAAGAAACTACCTCACTATTTAACAAGAGATTATGGTATTAATAAGATATATGATTTAAATACTTTATCTGATTGTACAATTACGACTATTTATTATCTTTCAAAATTTAATGAACAATATTATTATGTTCCAGTAACAACTTTTAGTAATAATCCTAGCAATAAAATTGAAATAGTTATTAATAATTTAAAAGGTAACTCTATTTATAATCCTAATTTATTAAGTTATATGGTTAACTCTGTTGAACTTTTAAGCTATGAACTTGAAGAAAGTAAAGCTTCCCTTAATTTTAATTCTTATATTTTTGATAATTTTGACGATAAAACAATTTCCGAAGAAGTAAAATATACAATTTTATTGTCTTTAAAAGACAGTATGGGTATCGAAGAACTTGTTTTGAAAGTAAATGATGAGGAAATTGACAAATTAAGTATTGAAAGTTAGCTTTATTTGTTATATAATTGTTCTATCGCTGATAGTTATGTCCTCGTAGCTCAGCTGGATAGAGCAATCGCCTTCTAAGCGATCGGTCAGGTGTTCGAATCACCTCGGGGACACCACTTGAATACTACTCAAACCTAAAGTTTGAGTTTTAATATGGTAAAAGATATGATATAATAACCAATAATTTTAAGAATGTATATTGGAGACGAAAAAATTATGACTTATATAAAAGATAATTTAAGTAATACTAGTTTACCTACATTAGTTATTGAAGAAGAAAAGTGTCATTTTGAATATCCTCAAATAGGATATGGGAATGAAGGTTCAGTACATAAGTATAATGATAAAATAGCATTTAAAATTTTTACTTTTACTAAAAACAAAGAAAATTTACCTAAAAAATTTGAGAAAATCGAGTTATTAGGACATATAAATGATGAGGCAGCTTGTTTTCCAATTGGTTTAGTTGGCTATGAAGATAGAAAAAAAGAAGGATACTACTATGATTTAGTTAATAAGCATAAAGAATATGAAAGTTTTTGGCCCCTACAATTTTTAAAGGATACAAAAAAATTGATTGAATATATAATCCAAGCTGATGAAGCTATTCAAAGATTTCATAAAATGGGAATTATTCTTGGTGATATAAAAGATGATAATATATTAATTGATAGTAACGAAAATGTAAAATTTGTTGATACTGATAATTGGATGTATAATGGTTATGATTTTGATTTAGAACCTGGTAGAGCCAGTTGGCTTTCAAATACTTTTAAAAAGAATTTTTCTCTAATTGATAATGACCGCTTTGTTTTTGGAATAATGGCTATCCAGTACTTTCTAGACGGCAGTGTAGTATGTCGTTCAGATAATTATTTTAAGAAAATGATTGAATTTATGGACGTTAGCCAAGAAGTAAAAGATGGTTTAAGATTAATATTTTCTGATGCTAATGAAAAGCCATATATTGGCCCTATTTTGAAAAAGATTAATCCCGACCAAGAAATTATATCTAAAGAAGAAATTTATAGATTAAATCGTATATTTTAAACATTTGATTCAACAAATGTTAGCATTAAAATGGGCATTAAAATGGGCATTAAAATATTTGCAATAATACTTATATTATGGTAGTAAGGAAAACTTCATAAAATTAAAAAGGGTGCTAATTTTCATAAACAATAATTATGAGTAATATGAGGATTAAGAACTCTTTTTTTATTTGCTATAATAATAAAAATTATATAGATTATTTCTCCAAACAAAAAAACTTTCTAAAAAAGTTTTTTTAATCTTCACAACATTCTTTGTCTATTACTTTATCAATAGCAGATTGTTTAACATATTCCATTTTATACCAATTATTAGCTTCCATAAGCTTATAAACATCATGTTGAATCTCTAAAACATTGGATAAAGTCTTAATATATGTTTTATTAATTTCATCATCACTTGATTCAATCGCTCCATGCATTAATAAATCTGATAATAATTTTGTCCCATTTAAGACACTTTCAAAATATTCTTTATCTTGCATTCCTATTCTCCTTCTATTTCTAATAATTTTTTAATACTTTTTTCTTCTTTTTTAAGTTTGTTTTCGACATCTTTTAGCGAAGACTCAAACTCCTCATTAGATACACGATTAGAAATATCATTAATATTTGTAATTAAAAATTTAAGATGTCCTAGTGTATCTTCAATATAAAGCAATTCTTTTTGTGTCATTTTATCCCTCCATTTTTATTATGGAACAATTACTATATATTTATACAAAAAAACTAACATCTATATAGACATTAGTTCTTTTTCTTTAATTCCCAATTTTTCATCAACAATTTTATTGTACTCAGTAATTAGTTCTTGTACTTTATCTAGTTTTCTTTTCTCTTCATCTTCGGGTACTTCTTCTTTTTTTATAGCATTATTAGCATCTTGTCTAATATTTCTTAAAGCTACTTTTGCTTCTTCAGCAATAGCTTTTGCTTGTTTTGTATATTCTCTTCTTCTATCTTCTGTTAAATCAGGAATCGTTAAAATAACCATTTCACCATTATTAGTAGGCGCTATTCCCAAATTAGCTTCATTAATAGCTTTCTCAATATTTTTTAAAACACTCTTATCAAATGGTTTAATTAATATTTGCTTCGCTTCAGGAATCACAATATTAGCTACTCCTTGAATTGGTGTTGGTGTACCATAATAATCTACTTCAATACCATTTAACATTGCTGCACTTGCTCTACCTGCATGAATACTATTAAATCTATTTTCCATTGCTTCAATGGCTTTTTGCATTTTATTTTCAATATTACTATCTATCATTTTCTTGTCTCCTTTTTATAAATTATATATTAAAATTTTTTTATTATCAATCTTTTTCATTAATCGCTGTAATAATTTTTTCTTTAAACTTATAGATGTTTGACGAATCCCAATAAGTATCTACTTCTAAATCGTTATTAACAACAGCTGTTGTATTGTCATAAAAAACTACTTCCCCATCTTTTATGATATATAATGATGGTGAAAACAAGTTATTTACTGAATCATCTGTTTCTATTAATTTTCCTTCTAAAGCTTTTATAATATTATAATAATTTCTATTTTTTAATAATTTTACTTTTTTTACATCATAATAATATATTTTTTCAACATCTATATCGCTAGCAATTTCATACAAATACTTAGCATAACTTTCTGACCAAACATTTTCCTTATTACCCATAAAAACTATTCCACTACCATTATTTAATAATTCAATTAATTCAGTTGAATTTAAATATACAAAAGGGTTATTTCTCGGTATCTCATTATAATCACCATTAAATCTTTCTCCGTCACTCGCATAAGTAACTAAATTATAATCTTTCGTTCCAAGATAAATAAAAGCTAAAATAACTAATGCATAGAGAAAAAAATAACCTAATTTTCGAAAAGTTTTCTGCATATAAATCCACCTAAGAATATTATAACACACAAAATAATTACTTTATACCAAGAAAAAAACACTTGTCAAAAAAGTGTCTAATTTCCATTAACTTGAGCCATTACTTCAGAAGCAAAGTCTTCACTTCTTTTTTCCATACCTTCGCCTACTTCGTATCTTATAGCTCTTTGTAATTCTCCTCCATTGTTAGTTACAAACTGTGTTATAGTTAATTTAGAATCTTTAATAAATTCTTGATTAGCAAGACAATTTTCTTTATAGAATTTTTTAATTCCTCCAGCAACCATCTTTTCTGCTATATCTTCACTCTTTCCTTCATTAATTGCTTTTTCTTTTAAAACCGCACTTTCATGCTCAATGACATCACTTGGAACATCACTTTCAAAAACATATTGTGGTTTCATAGCTGCAGCTTGCATTGCGACGTCTTTAGCTACATCCTCATTTGCACCTTTTACTAGTGTTAAGGAAGCAATTTTACCTCCCATATGAAGATATTCTCCAAAAGATTCATCATCATTTTTAGTAATTATTTCAAATCTTCTTAAAGATAATTTTTCACCAATCTTAGCTGTTTTAGCAACAATTAAATCGTTTATTGTTCCTTCATCACAAGATAATGTCAAAGCCTCATCCAAAGTTGTAACATCACTTGCTAAAATAGTTTTCCCAATAACTTCAATCATCTTTGTAAATTCTTCATTTTTACTAACAAAATCTGTTTCAGAATTAACTTCTAGAATAACTGCTTTATTACCATCAATAAAGATATTAGCTAAACCTTCAGCAGCAATACGAGAACTTTTCTTTTCTGCTTTAGCCATACCTTTTTTTCTTAAATAACTAACAGCTTCTTCCATATTACCATTAGTTTCTTCTAGAGCTTTCTTACAATCCATCATTCCAGCTCCAGTTATATCACGAAGTTCTTTTACTTCACTTGCACTAATCATTTTTATTCTCCTTTCAACTTATTTAGATAAAATATCAATAAGCTCATCTTTTTTCATACTAGAATAACCTTTAATATTTTTTTCTTTAGCCATTGTTTTTAAATCAGTCAAAGTCTTACTTGTTAAGTCTTTGTTATCTTCTTTTTCAAAAGCAACTTCTTCTTTTGATTCTTCTTGTTTTTCTTCTTTAACTACTTCTTTTTCTTTAGATTCTTTTTTATCATCTTTAAGGTCTACTTTATCTGCTTTCTTTTCTTCTTTTTTCATCATTTCAACCATTTTTTCTTTGATTTCTGAATCTTTCTTAGGTGCTTTTTTATCTTCTTCTGTAATATAATCAACTATTTCTAGTCCATTAGCTTCACAAATAGCATTAGCTAAAACACCTAGAACTACTTTAACACTTCTTACAGCGTCATCATTACCAGGAATAACGTAATCAACATCATCTGGGTCACAATTTGTATCAACAATACCAAATACAGGTATATTTAACTTTCTTGCTTCTCTAATCGCATTTAATTCTTTCTTAGGGTCAACGATAATCATCGCTTGTGGAAGCTTATTCATATCACGAATACCACATAGAACACGATTAAGTTTTTCGTACTCTTTCTTAAGTCCAATAACTTCTTTTTTAGGTAGAACATCAAAAGTACCATTAGTTTCCATCGCTTCGATTTCTTCTAATCTCTTAACTCTTCTTCTAATTGTTCTAAAGTTAGTTAAAGTTCCACCTAACCATCTTTCTGTAACATAGAAAGATTTACTTCTTTCTGCGACTTCGCGACTTGCTTCGCTTGCTTGTTTTTTAGTACCTACAAATAAGAATGTACCTCCATTTTGAGCAATATTACTGATTTCAGCATATGCCTCTTCAATTTTTTCTAATGTTTTTTGTAAGTCGATAATATAAATATCATCTCTTGTTGTATAAATGTATTCTTTCATTTTTGGATTCCATCTTTTAGTTTGATGTCCAAAATGAACTCCAGCTTCAAGTAAATAACTTAATGAAACTACGGCCATAAAAAAATCCCTCCTTCGTTATACTTCTGTTTACTTCTTCTTTATGTTACACCTTTTTTGGCACTCGAAACATAAATCCATAAACATGTTTATTTGCTTTTTTAAGCCACTTATATTCTATCAAAAAAGAATATTTTAGACAAGTCCTATTTTTTAAATTCTAAAACGATTCTTCCTTCACTATCTTTTTCCTTAAACCAGTAATTAGTAGACGTTTCTAAATTATAATTTCTTTCTACTTCTTCATAAGTTAAAATCTTTCTTATTTCTTCTAATTCAATATTATCATAAATAAACTCATCTAATTTTTTCTTTTCACTAATTATCATAACTTTACTACCAACAATTGTGGCATTAATATTATATTCTTTTAAATAAGCAATTAACACTTCTCCTGTTGCAATAAGACCACTTTCTAATTCTTCATCATAAAGTGGTAATACTAAAATATCTTCTTCTAAAT
Source organism: uncultured Erysipelotrichaceae bacterium (assembly GCA_948442015.1). Classification (GTDB taxonomy): domain Bacteria; phylum Bacillota_I; class Bacilli_A; order RF39; family UBA660; genus CAOJBM01. The sequence goes on along the minus strand of CAOJRP010000013.1, from coordinate 28,636 downwards.
ATGTATCAATTAAATACTCCATATTTTCTTTAGATAGTTGGATATTATGTTTATCAATTCCATAATGTGTACAAAATGCTACAAACAAAGAAATAATAAGCGCTTGCATACTAAAAGAAAAACCACTTAGATTTTTTTCATACTCAATTAATTTTTTTAATAGTTTTCTATACTTCATAAATTCCCCTTTTATATTTTTTATTTACAAATTATTCTTTCTTAAATAATCTTCTAAATATTTAGTCCATTCTGGAACATTTTCTTCATCAAACAAACGATATAAAAAATCTATTATAAATTCATGTCGTTTTGTTGCTTCTTCTTTACCAGTTTTAGTTAACATTAAAGATTTATAATTTAATAAATTCTCTATAATAAAATTAACTGTACTAGCTGTTTTTCCCATATGATAATTGATATCTAAATTACTTGTTGGGAAAACATCTTTAGCAAAAAAACATCTATCTATTTTCATACCATATTTTATAACTCTTACAATTTCTACTGCTCCAATTCCATCTAACATATCAGCATCAGAGACAATTTTTCCTTCTTTAGTTTTTGGTAGACATCCTTTTAATCTTTTACTATAACCTATGTTACTAATAGCTAAGCAAACTTGTTCTTGAACTTCTTTAGGAACATGACATATATTCATAATTTCTTTAGCATTTGAAAGGTTTTCAGCATTCTTAGTACCAAACAATTTATAATCATCAACATCGTGAAGTAATGCAATTAAGGTAACAAGCTCGATATCTGCTTTTTCAGCTTTGGCAAACTCTAAAGATAAATTTAGTACTCTATCTATATGGTCCATACCATGACCAGTTTTGTCATTTCCTAATAATTTATAAACTTCTTTTTTTACTTCTTCTATCATCCAAATACCTCTTTTATATATATTTTATATATTCTCCTATTATCTTATTATTTTTAGTCATGCCTTTAACCCCTAAAAATTTAAACTTTCCAATCCTGTGAATACTTAAAATATCATCTTCCTTTAAATTATATGTTGGTTTAGTGATAATTTCATAATTTACTGTCACTTCTTTATTTTTTATGAGTAGACAAGCTTTTTCTCGATTTATTTTAGCTATTAAACTAACTATTTTATCAAGCCTTAAAGAAGATGATAAAAGGGGAAAACTACTATACTCTCTTTCATAGTTAGATAATTCTTCTAAAGGTACTTTTTTCACCTTTACAGAATACCTACTAATTTTATTTAAATTAGCAATAATCTCATCATCAATTGCTGTTAAAGAATAAAAATAAGCTCTATCTTTTAAGACAATAATATCACCAAAGCAAGAAGAATCTACTCCTAAGTTCATTAAAGCTCCCATTATTTCTCTGTGTTGAGGTATAGTTGGAGAAATAATTTGAAATAAAGATATACCCGCAAGCTGATTAGTATAAATAAGTACTTTTTCACTATCTTTATATGGCTTATAAACATTAACTTTAATCCCTTTTAATTTACTTTTTACTTGTTTTACTTCTAGGGGTAACAAAAATGGTGTCCCAATTCCCACTTTCAAATTTTCAACATAATGCAAAATTTTAAAATCTTTTTTTACCATTTAAGTGAAAAAGATGCCCAATAACAAGACCAATTAATCTTGCAATTAAAACAAAAAGGAAATTAAAGAAACCATAGCCAAACATTATATAATAAGTATAAACCATATTGTTAGTTCTCATAAAATAAACAAAGGGAAATGCTGTAACTAAAAGTAAAATTATTATTTCTTTTAAATCACTTAAACCTAATTTTTTTGTTGTCATAGTTCTTTTATCGTAAAATAAGTTAACAAACAAATATAAATTCATGACGGAAAAAAGCATTTCTTTAACGATATTACTAAATGTTTGTGTTCCATAATCAGCTAGATACACAAAAATAGCGATTAAGAGTAACTCTTCAATATGAAAAATTTTATTATAGTTTTTCTTAAACCACTCAAAGTTAAACTTCATTTCTTTAGTAAGTTTTAAAGAGTTATATATTGAAAAACCATAGTGCAAGAACCAAGGTATAAATGTTATATAAATAATAGTCTTTGCCATATAAGTATCACCTTTAAAACATTATACTATATTTTTCTTATTTTTTCATTATTATTTTTCCATGATACACTCTTTGATACTCATCAATAAAAGAGTTTAATAATTCTTTAGAATCGTGATTATCTGTCACAATATTTAAAACAATATTATCAATACTGTAATCATCTAAAATTTTAAAAACTCTCCTTTTTAATTTTAAAATATCTTTACTATCTGCTATATCATCCATATTAATGTAAAGGGTATTGTCATTATAAAATATATTCATACTATCACCAATTATAGATTAGCAAAGTTTTAATTTTATTTATACTCTTTCGACAAATGTTGTCAAAATATAACTATTTAATGATATAATTATGAAAGGTGATTATATGCGGACTATTTTAGCAGTTTTTGTTTGTAAACTTGTAACTAAGTTATGTCGAGTTTTAGGAAGAAATGGCAGTGTTTATCCAGGGGAAATAGTTTTTGATTTTATTGATAGAAATGTCTTAGATAAAATCAAGTATCCTCCTTTAGTAATAGCTGTTACAGGTAGTAGTGGTAAAGGTTCAACGACCGAAGTTATTGCTCATATTTTGAAAGATAATCATTATGACGTTTGTTACAATCAAAATGGTAGTAATGGAATTCTAGCTGCCATGACTTTAATTTTAAATAACTGTAATTATAAAGGAGAGTTTAAACACGAAGTATTATTACTTGAATGTGATGAAAGACACTTAAAATTAATTTTTAAGAAACAAAAGATGACTCATTTAGTAATTACTAATGTAACTAGAGACCAACCAGCAAGAAATGGTCATCCTGATTTAGTTTTTCACGATATAAAAGAAGCAATTGATGATTCGGTAACACTTTTATTAAACGCTGATGACCCTTTAGTTAATCGATTATCTTATACTCATCAAGGTAAAGTTATTAAGTATGGGCTAGATAAAACAAAAGATAGCTATCAAAAGCCCAGTCTTGCTACTGACTATGCTTACTGCCCAATTTGTCATAAAAAACTGAAATACGACTTTTATCACTATGGTCATTTGGGTTCCTACTCTTGTCCTAATAAAGATTTCTGCCGTGGTAAATTAAATTATGTAGGTAGTAAAATTGACTTAAAAAAACAAACAATGCTTATTAATGATAATTTAGTTAATTTAAACAAAGATGTTTTATATGCCTGTTACTATACGATTGCTGCTTATAGTTTATGTCACTCTATTGGAATTAAAGAAGATAAAATACTTTATAGTTTAAATAGTTCCTTCGAAGCTAAAAGAGCTAAGGAATATGAGATTGATGGTCGAAAATTGATTATGCTTGAAAGTAAAAATGAAAATAATTTAAGCTATTATCAATCGATTAAATATATTACTAGTCAAAATGGCATAAAAACAGTTATTCTAGGCTTTGATAATGTTTCAAGACGTTATAAACTAAATGACTTATCATGGCTTTGGGATGTTGATTTTGAGCTATTAAATGATTCTTCGATTGATAAAATTTTAATAATTGGAAGGTTTAGATATGATGTTGTAACTAGATTAGCATATACAAATGTTGATAAGAATAAAATAATATTGGTAGATAATTTAGATGATATTTTAGGTATTATCAAAGAAAAAACTAAAGGGACAATTTTTACAATGGTTTGTTTTGATATGACAGCGAATTTAAAAAAACTAATTAAAGGTGATAATAATGAAAACAATTAAAATAGCGCATTTGTATTATGATTTAATGAATCTTTATGGAGAAAATGGCAATACTAGAGTTTTGTGTAAAAAGCTTGTTGACCAAGGTTTAAAAGTTGAAGTCCATTTTTTAAGTATTGATGATAAAATTGATTTTTCTAAGTATGATATTTTCTATATTGGTTCAGGAAGTGAAGAGAATGCCTCTTTAGTTTTAGAACATTTGAAAAATTATCAAAGTAATTTAAAGAAAGCAATTAATGAGGGGAAGTTTTTCATTGTCACAGGTAATGCTCTTGAGTTATTTGGGACAAAAATAATTAATTTAGATGATAGTTCTATTTCCACTCTTGGTATTTTTGATTATGAATGTAAAGTTACTGATTTTAGAATTATTGGGGAACAAGTCTTTACTTGTCCTTTAATTAAAGAAAAAGTTATTGGTTTCCAAAATAGGAATACAGTCATTAATGACTACCCTCATAATTTATTTGACGTCATTACAGGCACAGGATATAAACCTAAAGTTATGCAAGAAGGGATTTTAGAAAAGCATTTTTATGGTACTTATTTACTTGGTCCATTATTAGTTCGAAATCCTTATTTTTTAGATGAAATCATTGAAGAATTTGTTACTTATCTTGATTTAGAATATAAAACCAATAAAAAAGATGATGTATCCTATAAAGCTTATCACGAATACATCAAAAATTTTGTGGAAAATTAGATAAACCTACTCCAAGCTTTACTTTTCTAGTTCGATTCCACTCATTGAAATAATAGAATACTCTCCATTGTCATAAGCAATTTCCAAAGTTGCAACATCTTCTATATCTATTATTTTTTTCTTTTGCCTTAAAATATTTTTATAAACACTTCTAAATACACCACCATGTGTAACAATAGCTACGTTTTTAAAAGAACTTTTTGTTATCATTGAAAAAGCATTTAAAACTCTAGTGTCAAAATCTTGAATACTTTCTCCGCCTTCAAATGTTTTTCCTTTATAATAGCCAAATTCTTTATATTCTTTACTATTTAATAATAAATAAAATATTTCATTTGCTAAATCTTTGTTAACTCCAGACATTACTCCATAAGTATTTATTTCCTTTAAATCATCAATCAATTCCACTCCACAATTTAATTTTTCATTAAAAATATATGCTACTTTTTTTGCTCTTTTATATGGACTTGAAAATATTTTTTCTATACCTAAATCGCAAATTTGGTTAGAATATTGTTTTGCTACTTTAATTCCTTTGTCTGTCAAATCAAAATCAGCACAACCACCATAACAATTTAAGATATCATCTTGTGATTCACAATGGCGAATTAAATAAATTTTCATAGTATATCACCTTTTCATTAAATATTATTATACAAATAATAATAGCAAAATGTCTAGAACTTTTATTATTCAAGTCTTTTTAATGCATTAATTTCTAAAAAAGTTAAACTTTTTGAAGTCTTTCTTCTTTAGAATACAAACACCCACAATAATCTTGTCGATATAAACTATACTCATTAGATAATCGAATACTTTCTTTATATCCATCTTTCTTTTTAAAGTCGGAATATAAATACTTAACACCATATTTTTCCTCTAATTTGGCTCCAAGTTCATTAATTATGGTACTATTTTTATAAGGACTAACTGTAAGAGTGGTACAAAAATAATCAAAGTTATTTTTTTTAGCGAGTAGTGCTGTTTTTTCTAATCTCTCATAATAACACTTAATACATCTAGCTCCGCCTTCTCTTTCATTTTCTAATCCTTTAGCTAGTGTTTTAAACTTTTCATTGTCATAATCACAATCCATAAACTCTAATTTATTAACACTAGAAAATTCTTTAATAAATCTAATCTCTTCTGCTTTTCTTTTCAAATATTCTTCATAGGGTTCAATATTCGGATTATAATATAAAATAGTAATATCAAAATATGGTGTTAAAGTCTTAATAACATAACTCGAACAAGGTCCACAACAACTATGTAGTAATAGTCTTTTAGTACTTCCTAAATTCTTAAGGATTTCTTCCATTATTATTTGGTAGTTCTTCTTCATTTTTCTTTTCTTCTTCCATTTTTTCTTGTTCTTCTAAAGCATAAGATTTAAAGTAAATATTTTCTTCGGCAATCGAGTCTAAATAAATAGTACCTAACTCATCACTTAGTGATGAATAAATCGTGTTATAACTATTTAATCTTTTAATATTTACCGTATTCATAATTACAGTATTACCATCATTCATTAGTAAAATGAATCTTTTTTCATCAATAACTTCATTATCTTTATTTGTTGCTTTAGAATATTCAATCTCGCTAATAGAAGTTAGTATATCATAATCAATCAATGAAAGTCCAGTTATTAATTCTTCATATATAGTATCAGGAACGTGATTAATAAGTGTTGGTACTCTCGTATAAGTATAGTTATTTTCAATGCTTTTATTTTTACTTAAAACAAGTTCATTCGTACTTTTATTTAAGAACAATATTTTATATTCTTCAATATTTATTTCTAAAGTCCCAAAGATACTTTTTTTAACACTTACATCTTTTACTAAAGGTAAAGACATAATACTTTCTCTCATATCTTTTTTATTTACTTTAAATATAGGTGGATAGTATTTAATACTCGCAACATTTATTATTTCGTTATCACTAATATTATTATTTCCTGTTATATAAATATGTTTTATAGGTAAATTAAAAACATGATAAAAACAAAAAGTAATTGCTATTATAAATACTAATAAAAATAAAAGGCCAGATATTTTTAGTTTTTTCTTTATTACTTTTTTCGTTTTTACCTCGCTCATTTAATCACCTACTTTATATATTCTTGTTCTTTAATTAAATCAACCCCTGTTTTTTCTAAAACTGTATCATGAACTAGGTTAATCAGTTCTATGACATCTTCACTTGTTGCATTACCTTTATTTATAATAAAATTAGCATGTTTATTTGATATTTCTGCTCCCCCTATAGAATAGCCTTTTAAACCACATATTTCGATTAATCTTCCTGCAGCATCTCCTACGGGATTACGGAATACACTTCCAGCACTAGGATATTCTAAAGGTTGTGTACTAATTCTTCTTTCTTTTCTATCATTAATAACTTTCAATGATTCTTCTTTATTTCCTTCTTTTAAAAATAATTTAGCTGAAACAATTATACAATTTTTCTTTTCTTTAAACAAAGATGTTCGATAGCCATAAGTTATTTCTTCATGGTCTATAGTTACCAACTCAAAGTTTTCATCTAAAATTGTTACCGAACTAACATAATCTAATAATTGGCAGTTATAAGCTCCAGCATTACCATAAATACTCCCTCCTAAAGTTCCTGGTATTCCGATCGCAAACTCCAGTCCTGTTAAAGAATTTTCAATAGATATAGTTGCTATTTTAGGAAGAATCGCCCCAGATTCAGCATAAATCATATTATATTCTTTATGGACTTCAATGGCATTTAACTGGGATAATGAAATAACTATATACTCTTCTAAATCGCTATCTAAGATAACATTAGAACCATTTCCTATAATAAAATATTTTTGTTTTTTTTCTTTTAAATATTTCATTAGATTTTGTAAATCACTAATAGATGATGGTAAAATAAAATATTTACAAATACTATTAACACGATAAGTATTGTTATTCACTAAATCATAGTTTTCATAAACTTTGCCATATAAAGATAACTCTTCTAACACTCACAAAACCTCCTTTATTTTTTTATAAATTCTCTCACTACTATCAGTAATTCCTACAACATTTAAATTACTCTTAAAAGTTTTTAATTTCTCCTCATTGTTTAAAAGATCATCCACCGTTTTAAGAAGTAGATCAGCTGTTAGATTTTTTTCCTCAATCAATTCACAACAATTCTTTTTCTTTAGTTCTAAAGCATTATAATATTGATGATTATTAGCAACATAGGGCGAAGGGATAAAGATAGCAGGTAATTTTAAAGCTGCTATTTCACTCATTATACCAGCTCCTGCACGTGTTACAACTAAATCAGTACTTTTTAATAAGGATGATAAATTATCTATATAAGGTACTACTTTAACATTAGAAGGTATTTCTAAATTTTTTGTAAACTTATCATATAAATCTTTTCCTGTTATGTATAAAAGTTCATAATCTTTATGTTTCATTTCTTTAATCATACTAATTAATTTATTATTAATAGTACTCGAGCCTAAACTTCCTGCGACAAGAACAACTAATTTTTTATTTTCATGAAAACCTAAAATAGTTTTATCATACTTTTTAGCAACTACAGCATTAGTAGCTACTGGATTACCTGATAAAAAAGTTTTACTTTTTGGAAAAACATTATTCGTATCAGGGAAAGATACTCCTATAATTGTTGCATATTTAGCTAAAGCTTTATTTGTTTTCCCAGGAATACTATTTTGTTCATGAATAAAAACTTTAATACCTAGTTTATGGGCAGCTTTAATAACAGGATAAGTAACATATCCACCAATTCCCAAAACTATATCAGGTTTTAATTCTTCCATTAACTTAAGACACTTTTTATAAGCTTTTCTAATCAAAAAAATATTTTTAAAATCTCTTTTAATATCTTTTTTTGAAAAACCATAGATTTCTAATTCTTCATATCGGATATTTCGTTTTGGAACGATATCTTTTTCCATTCTATTATGAGTACCAATATAAATAACTTCTAAATTTTTTTCTTTTTCTCTAAATTTATCAATAATAGCTAAAGCAGGATAAATATGTCCTCCTGTTCCCCCAGCGGATACAACTATCTTCACTTGTCATCACCTTACTATAATTATACTATAAATAGAAAGTATTCATTATTATTTAGTATAATTTTGTAAATTATTTGACAAAATAAAAGTAGATCCACCTAATTATTATTTCAAAATATAAGCTGATTCAGCACTTTCTCCATTACCACCAGAAATTACAACATCTTTTTTTAATGTTAAAATTGGTCGAATAGCGTTTTTATACATTACTACTTGACCACTACCAGAAACTAATAAAAAAGCATTTAGAGCTCCATTCGGGCCAATCCAACGTCCAAAATAAATTTTTGTTTGATCGCTATAAGCATCAATATGGCGCGAAGCAAGCCAATAATATTCTGCTGATCCATCGATTTTTGTAGCTTTAATATTTCCTATTGCCGTAGTAACTAAATTAACATCTGTCTCATATCCTATATCTTCTGGACAAACTATCTCGGATAATTCTTCACACACTTCAATTTGATTAGAATATCCCATATATCTTGCACTTTTAACAAATTTATCATTACCATACTCTTTAGCTATTTCGTTTAATGCTTTAACAAAGTTTAGATACCCTGTTGATCCTCTAAAAACAACCTTTTCACTTGAAACATGTTCTGAAACAATATCTATAGTTCCGTCATCATTTTTCTTTATTACTCGCCATAAATTTAGTTCACTTGGATTTAATGTATTTTGGGTACAATCAGCATCATTTAAACATCCTGTTAATTCCCCACTAGGCATAAAACTAGTACTTGTTGGAGTCATACTAATATAAGACCCTACATCTACTTTATCAGCAAGATATTTAGCAGTAACTGGTACAGCAGTAACGACTATCTTACTAGCAAAAACTTTATTTTGTTCATTATTACTAGCACTTTCATCGATCCACATTCTTAAGTTATACGTTGCTATTTCATTATCCCCTAAACTGCCTGTTACTAATAATCTAGCCTCTTTAGAGGTTTCAAAATACTTTTCTGTTTCACTATAAGCATTATATAATTTCATATCATTATCTAACATTACTTTTATTTTAGAACTATCAAATGTTGTTTCATCTAAAGATTCTAAACTAACATTATAACTAGTTTCATTACTACATTTATTCTTTATGGTAAATGTAAATGGTGTTGTTGCTGCTCCATCACTATCTTTAATCGGATACGCATTAGCTAAGTTAATCGGGTCATTTCCTTCTAAAGATACATCAAAGCAACCACCAGCTATAATATTCATATCTTCTTGAACTTTTGTTGTTTGCCATAAGGCAAAACTAATTCCTCCTGTTAAAAGTAATGTTGCAACAAATATTGATGTTATAAGTATTACTTTCTTCTTGCTATTACTTACTTCTCTCATATTTTCTTCCATAACTATTACCATCTTTCCTATATTGTTTAGATTATCTCATTTCCCTAATATTTAGTCAAGAAAAAGAAATGCCAAAACACAAAACTAAATTATTCCAAAAACCTCAATTTTTTTAGAGTTTTGGAATAAAATATTATCATTAACTCTTTTAATAACACCTTTTTAATTCTAATCTTTAATTTCAAACTTATTTAAGGATTAAAAAAAGAACCTTCTAGGCTCTTCCTGCATACTTTCCATCAGATGTTGTAACAACAACTTTTTCACCTTGGTTAATGAAAAGTGGTACTCTTATAACTGCTCCTGTTTCAATAGTAGCATCTTTAGTAGCATTATTAGTAGTATTACCTTTAACAGCATCAGTAGTTTCGATTATTTCATACTCTACTTTTTCTGGTAATTGAATTCCTAATATTTCTCCTTCATAAGAGTTAATCATAAGTTCCATATTTTCTTTCAACCATTTAGCATCACTTTCTAATTTCGATGCTGGTACTTCTAATTGTTCATATGTTTCCAAGTCCATAAAGATGTAATTAGTTCCATCATTATAAAGATATTGCATATTTTTTTTATCAACATGAGCTTTTTCAATCTTAATATTGGTATTATAAGTATTTTCAACAATTGCACCAGTTCTTAAATTCTTTAGCTTAATTCTTGCAAAAGCAGAACCTTTACCTGGTTTTACGTGTTGAAACTCCGTAATCATACATAAATTACCATCAATAATTACAGTCATACCATTTTTGATATCGTTAATATTAATATTCATTTTTTCACCTTCTTATCTACCTCTATTGGTACTTCTTCTAAGCGCTAAACTTCTTCCCATACTTTTTCTTGGCTTACTTACTTTTTCTTTATTTCTTTTTATATGACAAACTTCACTATTAGCACATATTTTAATATCACGTGCATAATCAAAAGTTGTATTAAGAAATCCAATTCTTCTAACAAATTTATTCATTTATTATTTCTTCTCTCTATGTACAGTTACTTTTCTACAATGCTTACAAAACTTATTTTCTTCTAATTTTTCAGTAGTATTAGCTTTATTTTTACTGACAAAATAATTTTCTCTTTTGCATTCAGTACAAACTAATGCAACATCAATTCTATTTTCATTTTTCTTAGCCATAGAATATCCCTCCTTCAAGTTCCCTATCATTATACCAAAGATTTATTAATTTTCAAAGAATTATATGACAAATAATCATTTATTAGTAAAAACAAACTTTAAAGGTTTTTCTATTTCGTTGTTAAAATGGACATCTTCTGCATTATGTTTCTCTTCTAAAAAACTATCAAATGCACAATTTAGCTCTCTTTCAATTAATCTGTCATTTAGAACTTGTTCTTCTAATTTATTAGCTCTTCTTATTCTTGAGTTTTCTTCTAAAAGAGACATTTCTTGTTTTTCAAGAGAAGTAATTTGTTCTTTAATTATAGCGATTTGCTTTTCTTTTTCATATGTCATAAAAGCCAGGTAAACATTATTTTTAGATAATAATTCCTGTATCTCTTCTTGAGTTATTGTTTCTCCATTAATCAAAGTTTCTAAAGAATATTTAGTTTCTCTTGAAGATGAATAAAAACAACTAAACTCTATTCCACCAATTAAAAATGTTAAAACCCAAGCAATAAAAGATTTAAAATTAGCTATTAAAGATGGCAAGTAATTTTGTCGAAAGACAATAACAGTTATTACAAATAATACTCCTCCAATAGTAGCACCAATTAAACACTTTTTATTTCTATTTTTCTCTTTTTGTCTTTTTATAATTAATTGATACAAACAAACATCTTGTTCTTCTTTAATAATTTTTTCTTTAATATCTTTTATCTTCTTTTCTAATTTATCAATTATTAAATTATTTTGTTCTAATATTTTTTTATTTTCTTCTAACATAATTTTTCCTCCAAATTAAGTAGTATTATAGCATTTATCTTAAGAAAAAAGAAAACATTTTAAAAAGTTTGTGATTGAAAAGTATATAAAAATATGATAATATTCAAATATAAAGGACACGAGCATTGCTCGCAAAACCTTTAATGTGATTTTGCCGATACAATTTAATGTATCGGTCTTTTTATTTATCTAACTAGCAAGTATATTATGATAAACAATAATACGTATATGATTACTACTAAACTTCTGTTCATTTTCTTCATATAATATCTCCTTCCAATTTTACCAAAACCCCAAGAAGAGAGCTATAAATAAAATTAAAGGAAAACCGACACAATACTCATGTCAAAACGTACCATAACATAAATAAAATCACTTGTAAAATCACTATTTTGAGTTATTGAAACATAAAAAAGGCAATAATTAAAGTTTTGTCTAGCAAAAATAAAAATATTGCTTAATTTTGTTTGCAATATTTCAAAAATTGGTAAATAAAATTTTTTATTCTTTACTTTCATCTTCACCACCATAAACTAAAGCTTTCAACTCTTTGAACATTCGATAATTAATGGCAACGACATAGTCATTATAACAGATACTCTTCTTTCAAATAACTCATTACTGCTAAAATCATGGAGCAAGAACGAGGCGAAAACTGGTGATGTCATAGGCCTCACCCTTCCACATAGCGAAGGAAAATTGACTCGCAAGGGCTCCATCCACCATCATGGCTCCTCGATAGAACCATGGAGAAAACGAGTCAACGAAGTAAGCAAAGTCGCCGAACCACTTATTATGTGGTCTAACAGTTCCATCTCCATCTTTATAATCTATAAATGGTCCCATCTCTCCAGTTGCATCTCCTAATATTCTATATTGATAAGTTTTGGATTCACTTGATGCACTATATACATCAAAATATTTAGAATCATAAGTACTTATATTAGATGCATCAAATCCCGATGAACTATAATTATTTCGTATATATGATGCTGTATATTCCCATGCTCCCCCACTCATATCATATATTCCACTTATATTTCCTGTTGTAGTTGCTAAATATCCAGTTTTTGTATTATATGGTAAAGTTTTTGTTTCATCTGTTCCTTTCTCACCTAAATAATCACTTTGGTCTGTTGTTAATAACGCACTATAACCAGTTAAATATGAACTATTATTATTTATATTTATTTCATTATCTATTCCAAATCTTGAATGTGATAGATATGCTACTGCTCCCCATTCTGTATTCTTCATCATATGAGAATTTAGAGTTGTACTATAATTTAGTGAATTATCAAACATAGTCTTAACATTTATATTTCGCCATGATTCTACTCCTGGTACTACTCTAATATTAGTATTTTTACCATCTATTTGCACAGCAGTACTTAGATTACCAACTTCAAATTTTCCTACCCAAAACCCATCTACTCCCATTGTTATAAATGCAGGATGTGTCATATACTCTCCATTATTACAATTTAGTGTTGCTCCACTAGTTAAAGGTGTCTTACAAGACTTACCTTTTTCATCGATAGTATCAGTTGTATCAAAGATAATATCTATAGAATGTCTTCCTTTTAATGCTGTTGTAGATTTAGTTGTTGATTCTACATTCCATAATTTATATTTATACTTTGGTATCCAAACAAAATATGAATTTATTTTATTTGATGGTATTTCTGCTCCATCTTTTATCTCTTCATTACTACTTAATATAACAGCATTTGCCCATTTTTTATTACAATAATCATACCAATTAGAATCTGTTTCTGATGTTTTTATTACTTTTCCACTATCTTCTATTATTATAGGAACTAACAATTGATTAGTACCTAGATTAGGTTTTGCTACTTTATCACATCCGCCTGATATTTCTTCACAACTACTACTTCCACTTGCTTTACTATATAACTCATCTAATGCTTCTTTAACATTTGTTTTACTAGTCTTATCACTACTATATGTTATATCTTTACTATTAAATATTGTTGTTGCCCCCACTGTTGTACTTATTCCAATTATAAATGTAATTATTATTGGTATTATTTTTTTTAACTTCTTCATATTTTTATTCTCCTAACTTTCCATATAAATCATTTAATGCCTCTTCTACATTTAAAACATTTCTATTACTCGTTGTATAATTTATTTCATTTGCTCTTGGCCATCTCACCTTTGCATTAATAAAAGTTACTTCATTTTCCTGTTGATATATTGCATATGTTTTTCCTATTAGCAAACTTACTAATACTCCAAATATTCCTATTATTAAAAATACTATCTTTTTCTGTTTTTCTTTTCTTTTAAATTTTTTTAACCTCATATTATCACCTATTTTGACTATATACGTTAAACGTATATTTTTTATATTATATACGAATTACGTTTATATGTCAATACGTAATACGCATATTTGTTATATTAATCTTAGAGGAGTGATATATATTTGAAAATAGAAAGACTAAAAGAAATAAGAGAAGATAGAGACTATAAGCAAATAGAAATTGCAAATTATTTAAAAGTAACTCAAGCACAATATTCTAGATATGAATTAGGAGTAAATACAATACCAATAGAAAATTTATCAAAGTTAGCTGATTTTTATAATCTAAGTATAGATTATATTGTCGGAAGAACGGATGAAAGAAAACCCTACCCTAAAACTAAAATATAAAAAAACAAAAATTTCCTCTAATTAACCTTTATTAAAAATAGTAGGAAAACATTTTAAAAAAGTTTTTGATTGAAAAGTATATAAAAATATGATAATATTCAAATATAAAGGACACGAGCATTGCTCGCAAAACCTTTAATGGTGTTTGCCGATACAATTTGATGTATCGGTCTTTTTGTTTATCTAATTAGCAAGTAAACTACGATAAACAATAATATGTATATGATTACTACTAAACTTCTGTTCATTTTCTTCATATAAATATCTCCTTCCAATTTCACCAAAACCCCTTAAAGAGCAATAATAAAATTAAAGGTAAACCGATACAATACCCGTGTCAGAAAGTACCATAACATAAATAAAATCACTTGTAAAATCACTATTTTCAGGTTATTGAAAAGAAAAAAAGGCAATAATTAAATTTTTGTCTAGCAAAAATAAAAATATTGCTTAATTTTGTTTGCAATATTTCAAAAATCAGTAAAATTTAAATTTTTTTGCTTTAATTTTTAGTCTAGCTAATAAATTTTATAGACATATTTACTTAAGAAATGATAAAATGTAAATATAGAAAGAAGGAACTTTAATGGATGAATTAAATGAGTTTGTTAATTATCTAAATGTACTACAAATTCCTTTTAAAAAAGAAATTGATATTGTTGAAGAAAGAATAAAGGAAAGAGAAAGATCTGGAATGAATCTTTATGGTTGTGAAACACCTGGATATGAATGGGCTTTATTTCGAAATAACGTTGTTGATAATCTTAAAAAATTAGTTTCTAATTGTAATTCTTTGGAAGAACTTGAAAATACTGTAAGAAATTCTCAAACTGAGGCAGAAAATAAACAAATTAATTATGCAATCGAAGTTATTGAAGGATTTAAAAATTTAGATTTAAGTAGTAATAATAGAAGTAATCATTTATAAGCAAATGATTTTTTTATTCTTTAATTTCTTCTTCACTAGTTCCATAAACTAAAGCCGTCAACTCTTTGGATATTCGATAATTAATTGGAGCAACTGTATCACTAGAACTATTATCATAATAAGCATTAGGACTTATTGTAACTATCGAGTATTTGGGATTATCATAAGGGGCAAAAGAGGCAAAAGTTTGATTAATCGTATTAATTCCTTTACTATATACGACTTCTGCTGTTCCTGTTTTACCAGCGGCTTTTGTCGAAACATCCGCATATCCCCTACCTGTTCCACCATCAATTACTTGTCGCATTCCTTCTTTAATTCTATCAAAGCGACTATTTAAAACTTGGTTTAAAACAGTTCCTTCATTTTTTAAAACAATTTCCTCGTCATCAGTTACTTTACTCATTAAAAATAATTTTACTCTATTACCATTCATAGCCACAGTATTTATATATTGGATTAGCTGAAGTGGTGTATAAGTATCATACTGCCCAATAGCTAAATTAAGTAGTAAATCATCAGCTATTGTCTTTCCTTTTATCCCTGTTGTTTCATAAGGCAAATCAATACCTGTTTCTGTTCCTAAACCAAACGATGCAAAAGTATCACGGTATTTATTAAAATGGTCTTCTGTAGCATTTAAAATCATATTATTTTTATAATTTTGTCCTGTAAGCTTAATAGCTAATAAAAATTGATAATAATTACTGGAAGTTTTTAAAGCTGTTACATCATCAATCATTCCCCATCTTCTGTAAGAGCACTTTTCAGGAACATTATTTAACTTAACACAAGAATCATTTATTTTCTTTCCTATTTCAATTAAGTTATTTTGATACCCAACACTAATTGAAGCTCCTTTAATAACAGAACCTACTATAAAAGAAGATGTTGCTATTTCATTAGTTATATCAACAAAATCACCATCTTTATACTTAAATCCTGCCGCCGCTATAATAGCACCTGTATTTGGATTACTAACTAAAGCAAAACTCCTATCATAATATTCCGTATTTTTTAGTTTCTTTCCACTTTCAATATTCCTTTTTAATATCTCTTCCACTTTTTGTTGTAACTCAATATCAATCGACAAATATAAGTCATTACCTCTTTTCCCTTCTTTAATCAAAGTAAGGGTATTATCATTATTAACTTGATATAAGTCCTTGGTGCCTTTTAGATAATCTTCATACTCTTTTTCTAAATAACTAATTCCTACTATATCATTAATATTATAACCATTATCAAGATATTCTTTTATTTCTTCACTGGGAATACTTCCTAAACTTCCATAAATTGAATTTAGGCTATCATAATTATAAAGTCTTTGCCAAGATACTTCACAAGTGACAGAAGAAATATTTAATTCACTTATTCTAGCACATTCTTTATCGCTAATATTTTCTTTAATAATTTTATTATCATAGGAATAACCATTCTGCATTAAATAATATATTTTAATGGCATTAATATCATTGGGAGTATAAGAACTTATCTCATTATTCAACCTTTCTAACTTTAATTCTTTTATTTCTTCTGAAGACAATTTTCGATTTTTAAATAAATCCCATTCTTCTTCGGTTATTAAATAATCAGTATTATTATTATCTAAGTAAAATTCTTTTATTTTAATTTCATCTATTGTATCATTAATAATTAATATTTCACTTAATTTATATGCTATTTCTAGTTCATCATCATTTAAATCTCGGTAAACTACATTATTAATTCCTTTATTATCTACTAATACAACCCCATTTACATCTAATATTTTACCTCTTGCTTTGGAAAAACCTTTAATCAAAGTATTTGTTTTATCTAAGTATTTTAAATAATATTCTTCATGTTTAATATAATATAAGTCAACTATTCTTATGATAGTTATAAAAAAAAGAGTTATAACTATTACTTTAATAAACTTATTAAACATAAATATCACCATTATTAGTATTTATATTTTCTTCTATTTCATACAATATATTAGGTGATAATATGTTTATATTAATAGAAAGATATATGAGTAAATTAGATAAAGAAACAGTTAATAGTTTTGCTTTAAAAAATAACATTCAGCTAAACGAAAGTGAGCTAGACTTCACTTATGATTTTGTTAAGAAAAATTGGAAAACAATTCTTAGTAATCACGGAATGTTTGATTTAGACAAATATAAAGGAAAGTTCTCAGAAGAAAACTTTCCTAAAGTACAAAAACTATTAAAAGAATCTTTACTAAAATATCATGATTATTTGTAAAAAGACCTTATATCCTCTAATAAATTTGGATTAAATTCTTTCTTTCTTATCATTTCTATTTCAAATTTATAAGGTGGATATAATCTTTTTTTATCATCATCATACTCTCCAACATAAGGTGTTTCTAATATTTTAGGAATATCTTTTAATTTGTCATTATATAAAACACTAAGTAATGTATCAAAACCAATTGTCCCTAGACCAATGTTTTCATGGCGGTCTTTATGTGCTCCAATTTCATTTTTACTATCATTTATATGTAAACATTTTATTTTATCAATACCTATTTTTTCATCAAACTCACATAAATATTCGTCAAATTTACTTACGTCATATCCTGCATCATTAATGTGACAAGTATCTACACAAACACCAATTTTATCTTTTAATTCTATGCCATCAATAATTGCTTTTATTTCATCAATACTTCTTCCTAATTCACTACCTTTTCCAGCCATAGTTTCTAGAAGAATCATACATTTATCATTAGCACTAATTACTAAATTTAAAGCATTAATGATATTTTCTATGCCTTCTTCTTTTGTTAAATGAACAAAACTACCTGGATGTAAAACAATGTACTTTACTCCTAAATCTTCACATCTTTTTATTTCTTTTTTTAAAAAATTAATACTAAAATCATATTTATTAGGATCATTATTAGCTAAGTTAATAATATATGGAGCATGACAGATAACATTATCGATAGAAATATTATTTTCTTCCATTAGTTTCTTAGCTTCACTCAAAGACTCTTTATTTAAATCTTTGCGATAAGAATTAGATGGAGCACCAGTATAAAACATAAATGTATTAGCTCCATATTCTAAAGCTTCTTTAACAGCCCCTAAAAACTCTCCTCTTTCAAACGATACATGACTACCTATTATCATAATTACTTCACCTATTTAAGTATAACATGTGTAATTTTTGGAGTAAAGATTACTAACTTCAATAATTGATAAAACTTATCTTTTATTATCTTTTTCAATATATGAGACTATTTCATTAATAGTATTACTAAAATTATTAAAATCAACATTAAACCATTTAATGTTCATTTGATTGTTAAACCAAGTATATTGTTTTTTAGCATAATTTCTAGTAGTTTGTTTTATAAGTTCGTTAACTTCTCTTAAAGTCTTTTTATTATCAAAAAATTCATATAATTCTTTATATCCAATAGCAGTTTGTAAAGCCTTACTACGAATATCTTTTAAATAAAATGGTTTTACCTCATCAATCAAATCAATAAACATATCATCTAATCTTTGATCAATCCTTTTATACAAAATATCTCGATCAGTAGTTAAACCAATAAATAAAACATCATCATAAAGTAACTCGAAATCATTTTGTTCTTGATAAGTCTCACTTTCTAGTTTCTCTAAAAGTCTAACACATCGACGACGATTATTCTTATCAACATTAACTTGAAAACTATCTAATTTTTTATTAATTTCTTCTAAAGATAAATCTTGATAATCTTTTTTCTCCTCTTCTTCATTAAAAACATAATTATATAAAGCTGCTTTAATATAATACCCTGTTCCACCAACTAAAATAGGAACTTTTCTCTTACTTTTTATTTCTTCTATTTTAGATCTAGCATCGAGCTGATAGTCAAAAACACTATAATCATCTTCTACTTCTTTAATATCTAACAAATGATGTTTAATTCCTTCCATTTCCTCTTTAGTTACTTTAGCAGTCCCAATATCCATACCTTTATATACTTGCGTAGAATCAGCATTGATAATTTCTCCATTATAAATTTTTGCTAAAGCAACACTTAGTTTAGTTTTCCCTACTGCAGTAGGACCCGTTATTACGATAATCATTTTTTTTCACCTCTTAAAATTTTGTTTTTCTTCTATATCTTCTACTGATTGATTTATGAAATCCATAATTTCATCATATCCTTCAACTTCTCTTATCATATGTTTTTCTACATTTATAATATATCCTCCAATAAATCCATCATAAACAAATCTTTTAATAATATATTTTATTTCTAATTTATTTATAATTTTTCTTTGTCTTTTTGTTACAGTTTCTGGTAAATAAAAAATTAATCGTTTTTCTTTTCCATCAATTTCTAATATAATATGACCTAAATGAGCAATTTCAAATTTCAATTGTCCCTTACCTGGTAAATTAGTAATATTATATTTTTTCACAAAATTTACCTCTTTATCATAATGATGTTCTCCTTCTTTTAACTTTTCAAAATAAACTTTTCCATTAGTCTTTTTTTCATTAGGAATAATTAAAACAGCATCATAAAAATATTTCACCTTATCACCTCTAATTCATAGCTCTTTTAAACATTTTTTCCATATCATAAACACTAAATTTAATAATTGTTGGTCTTCCATGAGGACAGTTATATGGATTATCTGTTAAAACAAGCTCATTTAAAATTTCTTCCATTGCTTCAGTACTAATTCTTGTATTTCCTTTAATACTCATTTTACAAGCTAGGGTTATCGCAATATGTTCATTAAACTTAACTCTATCAAATTTACTACCCATGATAATAATCGAGTCAATTATTTTATGAATACTTTCTTCTTCAAAGCCTTCTTTTAACCAAGTAGGATGTTCTTTGACAATATAAGTATTAATTCCAAATTCTTCTAAAACAAACCCCATAGCAGTTAAAACATCCATATGTTCTTTAATACAAACAAAATCAGACGGCGCAAGTTCAATATTAATGGGAAACAAAGGAGCTATCGAAGTTATTTCCTTTTCTTTCAAAGCTTTTAAATACTTTTCATAGTTAATTCGCTCCTGTGCTGCATGTTGGTCAATCATATAAACCCCATCATCATTTTGAGCAATAATATAAGTACCTAGTGCTAATCCAATAGGATATAAAACTAAACTCTTCATTTCTTCATTTATAATTAATTCTTTTGGTTCTTCTATTTCTTCATAAGGAACACTATCTTCTTTAATACTAAAATCTAATTCTGTTTGAACGCTTTTTTCTTTCTCTTCATACATCTTAACAACAGAGTCAATTATTTCATCTTTTTCTATCGTATTGCTAATTTCAGGCATAGCACTAGGAATTAACAAATTTTGATATAAAACATTTTTAATAGTTTCAACTATCATTTTACATAACTCATCCATTTTGGAAAGCTTTATATCTTGCTTTGTTGGATGAATATTAACATCTATTAGCGTTGGGTCAGCTTCTATTTTTAAAACAACTACAGGGTACTTAGAATCAGGTTTATAAGTATAATAAGCATCGTTTATTGCTCTATTTATATCGTTATTCTTTACAACTCTGCCATTAACAATTGTAATAATAAAATTCCTATTGGACTTTGATATTTCTGGTTTACAAACATAACCATTTATTAGATAATCATCATTACTATTTTTTATTTCTAACATCTGCTTGGAAATAGAAAGTCCAAAAACTTCATGAATTGTCTTTAAAAGATTCCCACTACCTGTTGTCTTAATTAAAGAATTTCCATTGTTTGTTAGTTCAAAACGAATATCAGGGTTTGCTAAGGCAATTTTTTCAATAAAAGATAAGGAATTATACATTTCTGTTTGTTCACTTTTTAAATACTTTAATCTTGCTGGAGTATTATAAAATAAATTTTTAATCATAATACTAGTTCCTTTTTTGCAAGATGCCTCTTCCTTATTTAGTAATTTGCCACCTTTAATATTAATCTTTGTGCCAATGTTCCCATCATTAGTTAATAGCTCTACTTCAGAAACTGAGGCGATTGATGGCAGTGCCTCACCACGAAATCCTAAAGTATTTATAAAAAATAAATCATCCTCTTTAGTAAGTTTACTTGTTGCATGACGTGAAAAAGCTAGCATGGCATCGTTTTCATCCATTCCTATTCCATTATCACTTACTTTAACACTTGTTAAACCGCCATTTGTAAGTTCTACTTTTATTTCACTACTCCCTGCATCAATACTATTTTCAACTAGCTCTTTAACAATAGATGAACATTTTTCAACTACTTCCCCAGCGGCGATTTTATTAGCAAGATTTTCACTCATTACTTTTATTTTACTCATTTACACTACTTCCTTTATTATTACACACTAGATTTTTTTATATTTTTCTTCACAAACAGGATTTTTTTAAATGCTACATTAAGTTTTTTTCTTTCGCTTTAAATATCAATTCTTTTACTTTTAACATTAATTTTTTATTATCTCTTATTTTAGTTTTTTTATCTTTCACTTTTATATCTCCTTACTAAAATAAGTATATCACGGCAAAAATAATAAATAAACTATTTAACTAGCTTTTTGTTTTACTATACTTCAAAGCATAATTTAATATTGTATCTCTACCTTTAATAAAATCTTCTTTTTTCGTTTCAACTAAAATATCTGGTTTAAAAATATAAGGTTTTAATAGTTCATCTGTTACTTCTTTTTGAAATTCAGTTTTAGTTGCAGGATTCCATCTTAGTATCGGGTGAAAATAACACTCAGATACAGAAAAGAAATGATTATCAATATTAATCCAATTACTATTTCCATAACAGTTTATTGGTGTGCTTATCTCTTCTCCTATTGTAATTGCTCCTAAATCAACTAAATCTCTTAATGCATATCTACCTGCAGAAAATACCCTATAATCAGTTAGACATATTAGTGTTTTATCATTATGTTCTAGAAGAAAATTTATTAATAATTTATTTAAAGAAGAATTACCACCAATATTTCCTCTAATATCTATAATTATAGTTTTTATACTATCTAAATTCTCTTTTTTTAAGTTTTCAATAGCTTTTTCTATTCGTTCTTTAAACTTTATTTGAACAGAACTATGATTATAAATTAAACAATTATCAATAAATCTATAAGTTGCATTATTGCCATATCTATATTTATCATAATCAAATAACTCTTCTGTATATTCTTTATCTTTCAAAAATTCTTTTTTTATTATTTTACCATTAAGATTTTCTAATTTAAAAATTAAGTTATTACAATTTCTTAATGATGGCAAACCAAAGAAAAGAAATTTATTAAATAAAGATTTCTCAAGTTCATATTTTCTTTTGCCATTTGTTCCATATGTAATAACTTCTTCTAATTCTTTCATTATTTTATTTATAGGCACCTCATTAATCGCTATTAATTTGCTATTTTTTAAATTTAGAGGATAATTAACTAATACTTCCTCATTAAATATCCTAAAATTAAGAGGAAGAAAAGAAACTAAATCATACATAGTATGGGCATCAGTTTTTCCACTCAATCTTTTTATAATGTAATCCATGAAATATTTAAAACTATATTCATCTTTAATCTCCATTGAATTAATTAATTGGATATATATTTTTTCTAGTTGACTCTCATCAATTTCATGCCAAGGATTTACATGGACACTTTTATAACGTTCAATAAATTTATCATAAATATTTTTATATTTTGGTATAATCATAAACTATTTACCTTTATCATCTCCAAAAATAGACTTTCTTACTTCAATAATCTCTGGTTCGTCAAGCATTATTTCAATAGTTGTAGCTTTTTTAACATTAATAAAACCTAAACCTTTAATAATAATGTCGGAATTATCATCTATTTCTAATTTTAAATTATAATCTTTAATGCAAGACTTAAAACTCTTTTTAATATTAAGTTCATTACTTAAATAAAAAGTTAAACTATTACTCTTACTATTAATTTTTAAAAAAATTCTATCTTCAATATTTAAATACATCAACTTATTACATTGATAAGTAATAGGTTTTAAATAATTTTTTGGTTCCATTTTTTTAATTAAAGATATATCATCAGTTTGATAAAGCGGATTATCTAAAACAAAACCTGGAGTATCAACAAGTGTTAAATCATCATTTATTTTAACATTAATAAAATCAAGAGTCGTATTAGGGATTAAAGATGTTGTAATTCTACTTTTAGAAGAAGTATATTTTTCATATAAAGCATTAATTAAAGTACTCTTTCCCGCATTAGTAAAGCCCATGATATAAGCTGTTTTAACTTTTTCTTTTTCTAAAATATTTACTATACTACTTAAATTCTTAACTTTCTTACTAGATATAAATAATATATTATCAGCAATATCGTATTCTTTTTTTAAATAATCGCTAACTTTATTTAACTTGATACTTTTAGGTATGACATCACACTTACTAATAATTAAAGTTTTAGGAGTCGTAATTTCTTTAAATTTACTAATTGTTTCACTGTTAATATTTAAAAAGTCAATTAAAAAGAAAACATATAAAGCTCTTTTATTAACAATACTTATAATCCTACTACTATCTTTAGGTAAAGTACCAACATCTATCTTATTATAATGAATTATTTTAAAACATCTTTCACAATAAATAGCTTCTTTTATATCTTTAGGACAGTACCCAAGACCTAGTTTATCAACATTTTGTAAAGTAATACCACACCCAAGACACTTTTTAGTCATAGTAAACACCTTTAGTAAATACTCCTCTTTTACCCATTTTTTTCATAATCTTACTTTCAAACCACCGATTAATTTTTGTAAAAAAGAAATCATTTGTACTAATTGGATTAACTAAAATAGATGTAAATCCCATTCTATTAGCACCAAAAATATCTGTAAGAAGTTGATCCCCAATACAAGCTATTTCATTATCTTTAAAGTTATATGTTCTCAATATTTTTTTATATTTCTTCTTTAAAGGTTTCATCGCAGAGTGTGCAGAATCAACATTTAATCCTTCTTTAAAAGGTTCTACTCTAGCCATTGAACTATTAGAAACAATCATTATTTTAAAGCCCATATCTTCTAGTTTGACAATTAAATTTTTTATTTTCATATCAGGACTTTTAGCTTCAACTGGAGCAAGAGTATTATCTAAGTCAAAAATAAGACACTTAATATTTCTTTCTTTTAACTTTTCATAGTTAATTGAAAAAATACTTTGGGCATACACATCAGGTACAAATATATCCATAACTACTTACTCCTTTCTATTCGCATAATTCATTAGTTTTAGTTAAAATTTTATTACAATTTTCATCTAAACATAAAAAATCATCTTTTAAATAAATTGTTGGTACATCACTATCATCAAATTCAATAATATTCTTTTTAACTTTATAAGTTCCTTTTATATTATTATCAGCTTCAATTACATTTTGATAGCTATAGTTTTTCTTATCAAAATTATATAGAGAAACATTATTTTTAACAATACTTTTGGTCGCCTCATAAATACCACTAGTATTTTGTAGATCTAAAAGATAAGTTTCTAAAATACTAGTATTATTTAAATATATAAAATAAGTATCATATAAATCGTTAGTATCTGTTGCTCCAAGAGTCTTTCTATCAACAAAATCATAACTTAATAAGCCTTCAAAAGTATTAATTTTTTTAGTAATTTCCTCTTTTTCACTGGCAGTTACATTTTGATTAAGTAAAACAATCATTACTCCTTGCTCTTCGTAATTACAATAATATCCCTCATATGTTTTCTTTTTACAACCAAAAATGAAAACTAAAACAACTAACAATATAACTAATTTTTTCATAAGTCTTTGTCTCCTTCAAATATAGTCATATTATACTCTCTTTGATTAGTTTTTATTTTAAATTTATCTTTATCTAGTTTTACAATAGTATATGTTTTACTATACTTATCTTCTAAAGGTTCTTTTGTATAAATTACTTTCCCATCTGTATAATAATCATAAGCTTCTAATTTTAACGATTCAATAATTAAATCACTACATTTACCATTATAATAACTACGATATAATTTATCGCTTTTCATAGAAAAATTAAGCCCTAAATAGGTACAATTATCACCTTTTTTAACCATCGACTCCCACGAGTTAAGCATGTTATATAAGTTTTCATCTTCAAGTAACATTTTTGCTTCTTCTTTCGGTAAAGAACTATAAACTTTAGCATAGGATTCTCCTATTTTGCCACTAGCTAATAACTCAAAGCCATCATTATAATTAGTTTCTCTTTTATATAGTAAAGGAGACATATCAACACTATCATATTTTTTATTGTTAGTTGCATTAACAATTTCACTAACATTCAAAGGTATCGAAAGACTTAATTCCAAAGTACCTTTATTAATAGCATAGATATAAGCAAGTTTTGAATCATTATCTGTTAAAATATCTATATATTCACTTTCAATTAAATTAATATCCGTAGTATCTATTAAATAAACATTATTTTTTGTTTGATTAGCATAGTCTTCTAAAGTCTTTAATAAATCATCATAATTATCTTCATTCTTATTTAAAGTAGCGTATAAAATATTTTTGTCTAAATCATATATATCTAATAGTTCTTGGACATTTATAAAAACCAATTTGCCATCTTCATCTACTTTTTCTTCTTTTTTACAACCAATAAATAAACAACATATAAGGATTAAACAACCTAAAGAAAAAAACTTTCTCATCAAATCACCTTGTTAAGTATTATAACATATATTTAAAAAAATGAAAAATCGTTTCCTAATTAGTCTTTTATCACTTTAAAAATAATAAAATTTTATAGGAGTGAATTTATGTTTAGTTTTATATTTAATTTATTTAAAAGTTTATTTTTCTTTACAGGAAGTTATTCTAATACGGTCTTTCCTCCACCTTTATCGAAAGAAGAAGAAGAAAAGTATATTGAATTAATGAACAATGGAAGTGTGAGTGCTCGAAATATTTTAATTGAAAGAAATTTAAGGCTTGTCGCTCATATTGTCAAAAAGTTTGAAGCTAAAACTACTGACTCTGATGATTTAATTAGTATTGGAACGATTGGTCTTATAAAAGGAATTGATACTTATAAAAATAGTAAGTCTACAAGGATAACTACATATGCTGCAAAGTGTATCGAAAATGAAATTTTAATGCATTTTCGTTCAAACAAGAAACATTTGAACAATGTTAGTTTGAATGACTCAATCGGCTTTGATAAAGATGGTAATGAAATAAGTTTAGCTGAGGTAATTAAAGATAATTCCATTAATATTGAAATGCAAATTCATAAAAATTCTAATATTGAAAAATTAGTTAAATATTTAAGTATATTAACGCCTAGAGAAAAAGAAATTATTTGTAAACGTTATGGTTTATATAATTATGAGGAACAAACTCAAAAAGAAATAGCCAAAAAAATGCATATTAGTAGAAGTTATGTATCAAGGATAGAAAAAAGAGCTTTAACTAAATTATTAAGGGAATTTATTAAAAGTAAAAGTACACTCTAAAAGACTACGCTTGTAGTCTTTATTTAATATTTAATATCGTCTATATCATCAACCATTGTAAGTTGTTCTTGGAGGGCTTCTCTTATTCTTCTTTTATAAAAATTAATTCTTCTTTTTAATTCATCTATTTCTAATTCTTGTTTTTCCGCTTTTATTAAAGCGTCATTTACAATTCTTGAAGCATTTCTTTTTGCTTCTTCAATTATTAATTTTGATTCATCATGAGCGACTTTCTTAACATTCGTAGCAGTTTCTTCGGCAGCAACAATTGATTTATTTAAAACACTTTCCATGTTTTCAAACTTTTTTAATTTTTCTTCTAAAACTTGAAGTTTAACATCTCTTTCTTTTAACTTATTTAACATGCTTTCATATTCTTTTGTCACTTCATTTAAGAAAGAATTTACCTCGTTTTTATCATACCCATTTATGACAGTATTAAACTTTTGCAAACTCGCTCACCTGCTTTTTAATTTACTTATTTTTTACCATTCAATTTCTTCGTCTTCTTTTTTATCTTTCTTTTTCTCACTATCATCAGAAATTTGTCCTTGAACATTGATATTTTTTGGTGTACATAAATAAATACCAATACCTATTTTTTGCATAGTACCACCAATAGCATAGATACATCCACTTAAAAAATCAATTATTCTCTTAGCTTGATCCGAAGTAACTCTTTTTAAATTTACTACTACACTATTTCTTGCTTTTAAGTGATCAGCAATTTGTGTTGATTCTGAATAAGCACGTGGTTCTAGCAAAATCATTTTATTTCCCATTTTAGCAGAATCACCATTTTTTCCTTTACCTTCTACTATTTCATCATAAAACTCTTCTTCTGTTTCATTAGATATATCATCACCAATATCAAATATTTTTTTAAAATTTATAGCCATTTTCTTTCCTCCTACTATTTTACCTTTCCATTCTACTTTACATTATATCGAAAATCAGATATTTAATCAATAAAATTATTAGGATAATTTACATAAAATTATTTTTAAATTATCTCAATACATAAAGCAGTAATTTTTGGAGGTTCACTTTCTTCTATCGCTCCATCATACATGACTTCAATTTTTTGTCCAACTTTAAATCTAATATCATAAGAATGCGTAACAATCACTTCTTTATCATCGTCTATTTTAACTAGTAACTCCTTATTAGCAACAGATTTTACTTCTATTATTTCACCTATCATGGTCTCATATTCTCCTTCTAAATTGCATTTAGGCAAAATATCATCTTTATTATTACTATTAAATAAAGCATATGAAACGCCTAGAATAACAGTTATTCCAAATAAAACGATAATCATTCTCAATAATTTATTTTTATCATCTATAACTTTTCTGTTCATCTTTTTTCTCCTCTTATTTTTACTCTTTAAAATATAATACCATATTTTAATACTTTATGTTTCATGTTATTTATATAAATGTAAATAACATGAAACATAAAGATTCAAAGTATGACTTTTTTGTATTTTATCAACATTCCTCATATCAAAGAATATTTAGTTAGTACTTAATTATTTAAAAGCATAGCACATATTTAGCTTAATTGTAAAACAATATTTTCAAAAATTTATTGAACTCTATATCAAAACATGTTATCACTGACGCTGTAAAAGATACAATAGTAAATGTATGTATGGAGATAAGGGAAAAAT
>CAOJRP010000012.1 GCA_948442015.1 uncultured Erysipelotrichaceae bacterium | reverse complement strand
AATTCTATCAAAATTTGTAGAATATTTCTTATCTAGTTTTTATTATAAGAGTCTTCCTTGAAATATTTATATCAAATAATTTTGTCGAAGTTTGTCATTTTTTGTCGTAATTTGTTGAAAACATTAAAAAAATACCATTTTCTGGTATCTTAATAAGTCTTGATAGGTAATATTAATTGAATTAATGATTCATCTGTAACAGATTTAACTACTATTGGTTTTATCTCACCATTTAATAAAATTAATATGTCTTCTTCTTTAATTGTTTTTAAAGCATCTAACATATATTTAGCACTATAAGATATATCTATTTGCGAATCTGGACTCGTTTCAATATTTAATTTTTCTTCTACTTTTCCTATTTCAGAAGCATAAGAATTAATTATCATTGTGCCATTTTTTATTTTCATTTTGACAATGTTTTTATCTTTTCCTTGAGTAAGTAATGCTGCCCTATCAATAGATGCTGCAAAGTCCTTAGCTTTTGCTGTAGCAATTATGGAAAAATCATTTGGTATTAAATTTGATGTATTAGGATAAGTTCCACTAAGTAAATTAGTTTGAAATATTAGATTTTTATACTTAAACAATACTTTATTATTAAAGATATGAATTTCTAAGTCATCATCTTCAGTGATTATTTTATCAAGTTCAATAATATTTTTTCCAGGAATAACGATATTTATATCTTCTTCATATGCTTTTTCTAGTTTTATATTTTTCTTGGCTAGTCGATAAGAATCAGTAGCAATACATTCTAAAGTATCCCCTATTACTTTAAAATTAATTCCTGTTAAAAGTGGTCTTAATTCTTGAGTAGATATGGCAAAAGATGTTTGATTAATAATTGTTTTAAATAATCCACTATTTATTACTAAAGGATTTTTTGTTTCTTCTAATTTTAAATTAGGATACTCTTTGGCATCAAGACAATTTAAGTCATATTGACTCCCTTCTGTATATATTCTTATTTTAAGTCCTTCAATAAGCTCAAAATTAACTATATCACTAGGCATTTTTCTTATTATATCTAGAATATATTTACTTTGAATAATAATTGTTCCTTCACTTTCTACATTTGTTATATTTTTTCTTTGAATAAAAGTTTTGATTGTTAATTCTGAGTCACTAGCTGTTAAAAATAATCCATCACTATTAAGTTCAAATTTGATTCCGTTTAATATTGGGATAATATTTTTGGGAGATATAGCTTTAGCTACATTGTTTAGATTTTCTAATAATAGAGTTTTTTCTATTGAAAATTTCATTTTCTTTCCTTCTTTCTTATTATTTTATATTTATTATGATTATTATAGAGTTGATATTGTTAATAACTTCTAATTATTCCCTATATTTAGGATAAAAGTTATTAAATTTGAGTTGTTAATAACTAAATATTTATTAACAAGTATTATAATTTTGTTTTAATTTCATTGATAATTTCTTTTAATCCTCGATTATCTTTTAATTCCTCTGCAATTTTTTCATAAGCATACATAACTGTTGTATGGTCTTTCCCACCAAATTCTAATCCTATATTAGGAAATGATTCATCTGTTAATATTCTTGATAAGTACATTGCTACTTGTCTTGCAAAAGCAACATTTTTACTTCGATTTTTTCCTTTTAAGACTTCTACTGTAATACTATAGTATTCAGCAACTGCCCGTTGAATATTTGATATATCATTCATCATATAGATATTAGAATTTATATAATCTTTTAATGCTTCTACTGTAAATTCTAAGTCGATTTTATTTGGAACACACATTACTGTATAAGCTTGAAGTCGATTTATGGCTCCTTCTAGACTGCGAACATTGTTATCAAAATTATTGGCAATATATTCAATTGCTTCTTTAGTCATTTTGCTACCAATATTAAGCCGATTAACTTTGTCTTCAACTATTTTACAACGAAGTTCATAATCTGGTGGAAAGATATCCACAGGAAGTCCCATGGCAAATCTACTTCTAAGTCTTTCTTCTATTTTTTTTAAATCTTCCGGAGAACTATCAGAACTAATGATAATTTGTTTTCCTTTTCTTTGGAGAATATTGAATGTATTAAAGAATTCATCTTGCGTTTTTTCTGAACCTACAAGTAATTGAATATCATCGATAATTAAGACATCAATATTCCGATATTTATTTTGAAAATATGTTGCATAATCAAATGATGCTTTTTTATCAGGCGCTATCGAAATATTAACAAAGTCTGTTCGAAAGTCTTCAGTAGTTGTATATAAAACTTTTAAAGTATTGTCTTTATTACTAACAATGTAATTTCCAATCGCATGCATTAAATGAGTCTTTCCTATACCACTTTTTCCATAGATAAATAAAGGATTATATAATTTCCCGGGATTTTCTGCTACGGCAAGGGCTGCAGACTTGGCAAATCTATTAGTTTCTCCAACAACAAAGTTTTCAAAATTCATAGTTGGAATTAATTGTGTTTCAAACTCACTGTTAATAAGTTCTTTGTTATTCACAACTTGCTTTTGAAGTTGTTCTAAACTATCACTTTCTTTTTTTATTTCATCTTCTAAAACAAATTCTATATTATAATTAACTCCTGTTAATTTAAAGAATGTTTCTTCAATCATTTCATAATAAAAGTTGCTTAAAGTAGTCTTATGAATAAATAAAGGAACGAGGATAGTTATTTCATTTGCTGTCATTTTATGAATACTAATAGTTTTAAACCATGTGTTAAAAGATACTGGATTAACTTGTTCTTTTATTATATCAAGAAAGTTATCCCAAATATCTTTGGTATTCAATATCCTCACCCCACAATCCTACCAATAACCTAAATTCATTTTAGCTCATAATTAAAATTTTTGAAAGTACTTATTTGTAAATTTTCTTAATTAACAATTTATAAACAAAGTTACTAACAAATATAAACGTTATAATACCTTATTTTGAAGAACTTATCAACATTATCCACAAATTTTTTATTAATATGTTAATAACTATATCCACAATTAACAGGGAAAGTGTGGATAAATCTAATTTTTGAAGAATTTATGGTAAAATAAACCTATGTTTTAATTATAATTTTATTAAACCTTGACATTTCTTCCTATTTATTATTATAATAAGGGAGCTAAAAGAGGCGGAGGTGTTTATTTATGAAGAGAACTTATCAACCAAATAATCGTAAAAAAGCAAAGAAACACGGATTTTTTGCAAGAAAAGAAACTAATATTTTAAAATCTAGAAGAAAAAAAGGTCGTAAACAATTATGCAAATAAACCACAATTAGTGGTTTTTTAGTATTTAAAGGAGAATATTTATGCAAAAAAGAGAGGTTGTTAAAGATAATCAAGAATTTAATAATATAATCAAAACAGGCAAATGGGTTAAAAATAATTATTTTGTTATCTATTATAAAGAAAGTAGTTATGGAGTTGCAAAGTTTGGTATTGCTGTTGGAACTAAAATAGGTAAAGCTCATATACGAAATAAATTCAAAAGACAAATAAGAAATATTATTACAAATAACAAGTTTTTATTCTCAAATAAGTATGAATATATTATAATAATGAAGAAGGCGTGTAGTGAGTTAAAATATGCTGAAATGGAAGAAGAGTTAAAAAGGTTAATAGAAAAGGTGTCAAAATGAAAAAAAAATTAAAAGTAATACTGATGATTTTATTATTAGTATTAAGTACAGGTTGTACAAAGTATGTTAAAGATGGAAAGCAAAATGTAACTTACGAAAAAACAGGTCAAACTTTAACAGCAAATATATTATGTAAACCACAAGAAGAAGATTTATATAAAATATATGAAGAAAATAGTGATGCATTAACAATTTCTCTTGAAGATTTACCAAGCTGTGATGATTTTAAACCTAATTCTTTAAAATATGTTAGTCTTTGGGAATCACTAATTGTTAAGCCTCTAGCCTGGCTAATATTACAACTTGGTTATATTGTCAAAAATATGGGTGTTTCGGTAATGTTAATTGGTCTTATTATTAGAATCTTATTACTTCCTGTATCTTATAAAACTGTAATTCAATCCGAAAATATGAAAAAAGCTCAACCAGAAATTAATAAACTAGAAAAGAAGTATAAAAATAAAACTGATAATGAATCTTTGATGATGAAGAGTCAAGAAACAATGATGATATATAAAAAATATAAAATAAATCCTGTATCTGGTTGTTTATTATCATTTATCCAACTACCATTATTCTTAGGATTTTTAGAAGCAATTAATCGTGTTCCGGCCATATTTGAAGGTTCATTCTTATCGATGAATCTAGGAATGACTCCTTTAACAGGAATAATGAATAAACAATATATTTATATTATTTTAATCGTTTTAATTATCTTAAGTACTTATTTTTCTTTCAAAATGTCTATGAAATCTCAAAGTGCAGGCGGAGCTGAAGTACAACAACAAATGCAATATATGTTTTTATTTATGATAGTCATGATATCTATTGCATCATTTAGTTTACCAACAGCTATCGCTTTATATTGGATTATTACTAATGGTTTTGCAGTTATTCAAACCTTAATAATAAAGAAATTAAATGAAAAGAGGAAGTAGAAATGGAAGTTAAAGAGTTCGTAGGAAAAACAAAGGAAGAAGCTTTTTCTAAAGCTTTAGAAGAATTAGGGGTCGAAGAAAGTGAGATTCTCTACAAAGTAGAAGAAGTAAAGGGAAAATTATTTAAAGCAGCGACAGTTAAAGTAAAAGCAGTAACAATTCAAGAAGTTAGTGAATATTTAAAAAGTTACTTAAATGAATTATTAAATAATATGAACATTGAAGCTAACTATGAAGTAAAAGTACGTGAAGGAAGAATTAGTATTAAGATGTTTTCTTCTCAAAACTCAATTCTTATTGGTAAAAATGGTCAAACACTTAAAGCATTAACTAATATTTTAAAACAAGTTGTTTATAAAGATTTAGAAGTTTATCCTTATATTCTTTTAGATGTTGAAGATTATAAAGAAAAACAAGAAAAAAGATTAGAAAGACTTGCAAAAAGTATTGCTCGTGAAGTAAGAACTACAGGTGCTGAAATTGCTATGGATAATATGAATTCTTATGAAAGAAGAATTGTTCATAATGTTTTAGCTAAATATGAAGATTTAGATACTAGTAGTGAGGGTGAAGAACCTAATAGACATATTGTTGTTAAATTAAAGTAGGTATAAAGGCAATTTCAAGAGATTGAAGTTGTTTTTTATTTGTGTTAAACTATAAATAGTTAGGGAGGTTTTGCATATGACAACTGCAAATGTAATAAGAGAAAAAATTAAAAATAATGAAAATGTTAAAGAACCAATAAAAGAAATATGGGAAAAGATAGATAAAAGTAATGAACAAGTTATAGTTTTAAAAGGGGAACGTGGAAGTGGAAGAACTACGGTTTTATTAGAAAAAGAATCCCAAAATGAAGTAGGAAAAGAAATAAGTATTTATAATCATTTTGAATCTACAGGTCTTGGTATTTCTACTAAAGATGTAGGAATAGATTTTATTAAACATCGTTACGAGTTAGAAATGGTTTCTGTATTATTACATTTTTTATCTTCAAGAAAGAGCTTTTCAGAACATACTCAAATGATAAAAGAAGAATTAACAAAACAAAGAAAATTATTTGTTTATGATATTAATAGTTTAGGGCTAAATGATACTTTTAAATCAAATATTGTAACACCAGGACACTATACAGAAGATTTAATAAAAGAAATTAAAAGTGTTTATAATCCTGAAAAACTTTTATTTTTAGTCGACCGTTTTGATTGGATGTTTAATCGTAGTCCTATAGCTCAACAATGTATTCAAGGGTATTTTAAATTATTTGACCAAGTTGTTCTTACAACAGATGATATGAACTATTCTTCAAAATATCCAACAATTGATGTTGACTATGGAAATAGAAAAGAAATTATGAAAGAAATATTAAGAAAATATATTGAAGTTATGAATATTAGCAAAGAAGAAGATGAAAAAATATATTTAGATTCTATTTATGAAGAAACAATTGATTATATTTTAGATAAAGCAAATGGTGATATTGAAAGTATATTATTAGCAATACGAAGTTTATCTGTTTATTCTTATAGATTAACAGACGAAGAAATTAATAATGATTTAGAAGAAGAGGTAAAAAGCAAGATAACAAATAGACAATTGTTAAAACAAATGGATCAATTACAACCTAAATTTCATATATAATATTATAATTAACTATTAAATTGTTAGATGTAATTTAATAGTTTTTTTTGACTTTATGTTGAGAGTACTATCTTTCTTGTGCTATAATACCGGCGGAAGTGGTATTATGGAAGATACAATTTGTGCAATAGCAACATCTAGTGGTGTGGGTGCAATATCCATAATTAGAATAAGTGGTAGTGACTCAATTTATATAGCAAATAAAATATTTAAAGGCAAAGATTTAACAAAAGTTTCTACACACACAATTAACTATGGTCACATTGTGGAAAATGGCAAAATAATTGATGAAGTATTAGTAACTGTCATGAAATCTCCAAATTCTTTTACAACGGAAGATGTTGTCGAAATCAATTGTCATGGTGGAATTGCTACAACAAATAAAGTATTAGAACTTCTTTTAACAAATGGCTGTCGTTTAGCCGAAAAAGGGGAATTTACCAAACGTGCTTACTTAAATAATCGCATAGATTTACAGGAAGCTGAATCTGTAATGGATTTAGTTAATGCTAATACCGAGATTCAACGAAAAATGGCTATTAATGGTCTAGTTGGTAAAGTCTCAAATTTAATTAATAATCTTCGTTCTTATTTAGTCGAAGTTATTTCAAATATAAATGTTAATATGGATTATCCTGAGTATGATGATGTCGAAGTTATAACTAATAAAGTTTTAAAACCGAAAATAAAGAAAGTAAAAGAAGAAATCGAAAAAATACTTAAAGAAAGTGAAAATGGTAAAATTATAAAAAATGGTATTAATATCGCTATAATTGGGAAACCAAATGTTGGTAAAAGTAGTTTATTAAATGCTTTAATCGAAGAAGACAAAGCCATTGTTACAAATATTGCTGGCACAACAAGAGATGTTGTTGAAGGAGTTACAACAATTAAAGGAATACCTTTAAATATAATTGATACAGCAGGAATTAGAGAAACTGCTGATTTGATTGAACAAATGGGAATAAAAAAGAGTAAAGAAGCAATTGACAAAGCTGATTTAGTTTTATTTATGCTTAATAATAACGAAAAAATTGATAAAGAAATAGAAAAATTATTTGATAGTATCCAAGAAAAAAAATATCTTATCCTTGTTAATAAAAGTGATTTAGAAACGAAAATAGATTTAAATAAACTAAATTTAAAGAAAGATATTATTATTAAGATGAGTCTTTTAAATAATCTTGGTTTAGATAACTTAAAAGAGAAAATAATTGAATTGTATGACTTAAATGAATTAGAAAAACAAGATTTAATTTACTTAACAAATGCAAGGAGTATTAGTATTTTAAAAAATTGTTTAGAGAAAATAGAAGATGTTCTAAATGGAATTGAAAATGAAGTACCAATTGATATGTTAGAACTGGATATTAAATCTATTTGGGAAGATTTAGGTCTTATTAACGGAACAACTTATGAAGATGAATTGTTAGATGAAATGTTTAAAAGATTTTGTTTAGGAAAGTAGGTAAATATATGATTATAGAAGCCACAATTGATGATTTAGATAACATTTTAAATATTATCGAACCAATTAAAAAGGAATTGTTAAAAACAAACAATTTACAATGGGGTTCAACAGAAGATAATTATCCAAATGCAATTCAGTTAGAAAATGATATAAAAAATGAGAACTTATATGTATATAAGGAAGATAATATCATAAAAGGTGTTATTTCGGTATCAGCTGATAATGGTTATTATGATGAATTATTAGAAAATAGCCCTAAAAAATCTTATATTCTTCATCGTTTGGCAATCAAAAAAGAATTTCGAAACCAAGATATTGCCAATAAATTATTGCATTTTTGTGAAGATTTGGCTATTAAGAACAAAATCGAAATTTTAAAAGGAGATACTGAAGAAAAAAATACCAAAATGAATAATCTATTTTTAAAACTTGGTTATCAAAAAATAGGAGAATTTGAGTATGATGATTATCCCGGTCATTATATTTATTATGAAAAAGAAGTAAGGTGAAAAAAATGTATGACATTATAGTTGTTGGTGCAGGTCACGCTGGTTGTGAAGCTGCTTATGCAAGTGCTAAAAAAAATTATAAAACTCTTTTAATTACTAGTAATTTAAAAAATATCGCTGACATGCCTTGTAATCCCCATATTGGTGGAAGTGCTAAAGGAATTGTTGTAAGAGAAATTGACGCTTTAGGGGGTATTATGGGTAAAATTGCGGATAAGACCCATTTACAAATAAAAATGCTTAACTATACAAAAGGTCCTGCTGTTAGAGCTCTACGTGCCCAAGGAGATAAAGTAACTTATCCTAAAGAAATGCTTAAAACTTTAAATGAGTTAAATACTTTAGAAATTAAAGAAGGTATGGTTGAAGACTTAATAATTAACAATAATAAAGTAGAGGGGATAGTTTTAAGTGATGGGACAAAAATTAATTCTAAAATTGTTATCTTAACGACAGGAACTTATTTAAAAGCTGATATTTTAGTTGGGAATACTAGAACAAGAAAAGGTCCTCATGGGGAAGAACCATCTAATTATTTAAGTGATAATTTAAAAAAATATGGTTTTAAAATAATTAGATTAAAAACAGGAACTCCCCAAAGAATTGATAAAAATTCTATTAATTACTCTAAATTAAAAATGGAGCCAGGCGATAGTGTCTATCATACTTTTAGTTTTGATTTAGAACCACTTTATAAAATCGAAGAACAACTACCTTGTTATTTAACTTATACAACGGAAGAAACACATCGAATAATTCGAGAAAACTTAAATAAATCAAGTATGTATGGGGCATTAGATGATATTGAAGGTATTGGACCAAGATACTGTCCATCAATTGAAGATAAAGTTGTTCGTTTTGCAGACAAAGAGAAACATCAATTATTTGTTGAACCAGAAAGTAAGTATTATGATGATATATATTTGCAGGGATTTTCGACTTCAATGCCACCTGATGTTCAAGAAAAAATGGTTCATAGTTTGCCAGGTTTTGAAAACGCGAAAATCTTAAAATATGGCTATGCTATTGAGTATGACGCTATATATCCCACACAATTACAAGCAAGTTTAGAAACAAAAATAATTGCAAATTTATTTACAGCAGGACAAATAAATGGAACTAGTGGTTATGAAGAGGCAGCTTGTCAAGGTTTAATGGCTGGAATTAATGCGACATTAAAACTGGAAGAAAAAGAGCCTTTAATCTTAAAAAGAAGTGATGCTTATATCGGTGTTTTAATTGATGATTTGATTACGAAAGGTATTCGTGACCCTTACCGACTACTTACATCACGTGCAGAATTTCGCCTTCTTTTAAGACATGACAATGCTGATTTAAGACTTCGAAAAAATGGTTATGAAGTAGGATTAATTGATGAGGAAAGATATAAAAAGTTAATTAAGAAAGAAAAAGAAATTCAGGAATTAAAAGAGTATATGGATACTACTCGTCTTAAAATAGATGATAGTGTTAAAAATAAATTTAAGGAGAATAATCTATCTTTACCTGTAGGAAGTTTAACTTTAAGTAATTTAATAAAAAGACCAGAAATTAATATGAAATTTATGTGTTCTTTAATAGATATTCCTTTTAGGGAATATATCCAAAATCAAGTAGAAATTGAATTAAAATATGAAGGATATATTGAAAAAGCTAAAAAAGAAGCTGAAAAAATGTTAAAATTGGAAAAAAAGCAAATACCTCTTGATATCGATTATGACAAAATAAAAAATATCGCTTCTGAAGCAAGGCAGAAACTTAAAGAAGTCAAACCACGAACTATTGCGCAAGCTATTAGAATAAGTGGTGTAAATCCTTCCGATATCTCTGTTTTAAGTATTTATTTAAAGAAAGAATATGGTAAAGATGAATAAAGAAGAGTTTATTAGTGAAGTAGAAAAATTAGGAATTAAATTAAGTGAAGAGCAATTAAACCAATTTCAAATATATTGTGATTTTCTACTTGAAAAAAATAAAGTCGTTAATTTAACAGCTATTAAAGATGAAGAGAGTGTTTATTTAAAGCATTTTTATGATTGTATAACTATCTTTAAATCAGGTGTAATTAAAC
This sequence comes from uncultured Erysipelotrichaceae bacterium, assembly GCA_948442015.1. Classification (GTDB taxonomy): domain Bacteria; phylum Bacillota_I; class Bacilli_A; order RF39; family UBA660; genus CAOJBM01. The sequence goes on along the minus strand of CAOJRP010000012.1, from coordinate 37,610 downwards.
CTAATTCTAAAGTATTAGATATTGGAAGTGGGGCAGGTTTTCCAGGAATTGTAATAAAAATAATTGAACCTAGTATTAATTTAACTGTGCTTGACTCTAGTATGAAAAGAATCAATTTTATAGCTGAATTAACAAACAAACTAAATATTAAAAGAATTGATTTTGTTGATAAAAGAAGCGAAGACTATTTTCCTTTAGTTCATGATGAGTTTGATATTGTAACAGCACGAGCAGTAGCTAACTTAAATACTATATCTGAACTTGCTATTCCTTTTGTAAAATTAAATGGTTACTTTTTAGCAATGAAAGGAAAATATAAAAAAGAATTAGAAGAAGCACAAGAAGCAATTTCTATTTTAGGTGGAGAAATAGAAGAAATAGAAGAGTTTAAATTACCTAAAGAAGCAAGTGATAGAGCTATTCTTAAAATAAATAAGATAGCTAAGACACCTAGTAATTATCCGCGACGTTACGACAAAATAATTAAATATCCATTGAAAAAAAATATAAAATAAGGTATTATTATAACAGAATAGAAAAAAGGGGCTGATAATATGAACATGGATAATGAAGTATTACAGGTTAATTTGGATGATATTATTCCAAATAGATTTCAGCCAAGAATTGCTTTTGATGAACAAGGTTTAAAGGAGTTATCGGCTTCAATTAAAGAACATGGTATTATTCAGCCACTTGTTTTGCGAAAACTTGGTAATAAATATGAAATAATAGCTGGAGAGAGAAGATATAAAGCTGCTACTATGGCAGGTCTTACGACAGTACCTGCTGTAATTTCAAATATTGATGATAACAAAAGTGCGGAAGTCGCTTTAGTCGAAAACATTCAAAGAAGAGATTTAACACCAATCGAAGAGGCTAAATCTTATAAAAATTTGTTAGATAAAGGATATTTAACACAAGAACAGCTAGCTACGAAAATGGGGCTTTCTCAACCAGCTGTTGCCAATAAATTACGTCTTTTAAATTTAGATGAAGAAGTACAGCAAGCACTACTGCAGGAAAAAATATCAGAAAGACATGCTAGGTCTTTGCTGCAACTAGAATCACTTGATGACCAAAGAAAGTGGTTAAATAGAATAATTAATGAGAGATTAACAGTAAGACAGTTAGACCAAGAAATTAAGAAATATCTTGATGAAGAAGATGAGGAAGATGTTCCAACAGTTAATTTAACACCAAATATTGAAGATATAAAAGCTCATGCACAAGATATTAATCCTGAAAAGGTTCAAAAAGATATAAATAGTATGATGGTACCTGATAGTATGATGACAGAGTATAGTAGTTCTCTTCCTTCTAATTTAGGAGGTAACCCTATAGTTATGGAAAAAGAAAGTAAACCAGATTTAATGGCACCTCCATCAAATGAAAATCATAGTGAAAATAGTAATCGTTTCTTTAATTTTACTGATGATGAACCTGCTAATATGGAAATGGGAGAAATAAAAACAACCGATGTTTTTAAAAATAACGAGTTAGATATAATTGATGATAAAAGTTCGATATCTAATGAAGTTTCAAGTGTTTTAGAAAAACCTGCTGAACCTGAAATAAGAGAAGAATTAAATTCTCCTTTCAATACTAACCCTAATAATCGTTTTTTCACACCAATGCTTGATGAAACTTTAGATAATCCAATAACTAACCCTAAAGAAGAAATTGTTATTGACCCAATGAGTAGAGTAGATAATTTAGATTCAAAAGTAAGCGAAACATTAATAGAAAATGAAAAAATGGAACTTGTTGATGCCATAAAAGAAACAAGAAGTTCTATAAATCTTTTAAAAGATAAAGGATTTAATATTATTGTTGATGAAATTGATTTAGATGATGAGTATCAAATAACAGTAAAAATTAAAAAATAGTAATCATAGAGGTTACTTTTTTATTTGAATTTAATATTTATATGTCTATTTATTGTCAAAAAAATTGTTTCTTGTTTAAAAAATAAATTAATTTAAGTATAATAAGACTAGGGATATACTTATTTTAAGGAAGGTGAGATTGTTATGGCAATTCAAGCTAGTAATAATAAAAGTGTTTCAACAAGTACAAATTCTAGTACAAACAATATAAATAAAGTTCGAATTAATGTAAATCAGTAAACCCTAAAATAATTCCGTCTTCCATTATTGCGACAGTTCCATCATCTCGTATTTTGTAAGTTAACTCCCCAGTATCACCCAAATATTTAGTATTTTTTATAGTGATAAAATTTTCATTTTTGACATTTGAAGAAGATGTTGCTATTCTGGAAAAATCAATATTATCTTTACTTAATGTTCCCTCTTTAGTTAAAGTCTGTTCATCAAGATTATATTCTTCTAAAGCTACATTTTTACCAATATTTAAGGAACAACTTATAGTACTAACTATATCAAGGAATTAATCAATCTTCTCAAATTAATAATGCAGAAATTATCCAAGAAACAAAGCCAAATTTAGTATCAGGTGAAACTACAATGATTGAGGAAAAAACTCCAAAATCAAATATAGTTCTAGGAGAGACTATAATGGTTAAATAAAAAGAAAAAGAAGAAACTCCCATTTTTGAAACAATTGAAGAAAATACAGATATGAACAATTTAGTTCCTGGAGAAGAACCTTTTAGAACTTTTAATGGATATGAACCAAAAGTCTTTGTTGTAAATCCTGGAGAACCTGAATATGAAAAAATCTTGCAGGTCAAAAAATGAGTCAAGAAGTTCAAGATATTTTTGAAAGAAATGGTATGAAAATAGATATTATATATTCTTATCGTCCTCATAATTCTGGAATTGGCTATGCTAATGATAGAAGTCATCATCGCAATGGTGCCGCAGTTGATATTGTTCCTCAAGATGGCGATTTTGTTGCTTTAAGAAATTTTATGCTTCATAATGAAGAAATGGTGGCGTATCTTAAAGAAAATGATTTAGGTGTTATAGATGAGTCCCATGCTTGTGTAAATGCTGCAACAGGAGGACCAACAGAGCATTTCCATATTGGACCAGATAAAATGGGTAAAAGAATGTATAAAGGTTGGGAATATCTTGAAACCTATTGTGATGATGTAAGAAATGCAGGAAGTCCTGAAGAAATTGAAAGATTAAAACAAGAAATGAAAGATAGACTATTAAGTTGGAATTTTAAAAAATATGAAATGCAGGCATTTTTTGAAGATGCAGATAAAATGTTAGAAAGTAATTAGAAGGGAGGAAAATTATGCAACCAGCCACATCTGAATTTTTAGGAGAATATTATAAAGTAGCAATAAATGCGCAAACTGAGGAAGAAATATTAGAAATAAAAGAAAGCATGAGAGAATTATTAAAAAGTTATGAATATTCTGATGAAGCAATAGAAAACTTTTTTGAAACAGCTGATAAAATGGTTGATGAACTTGTATTCCAAGACTTAGAAGCTTTTATTGAATATAATTATCCAGAAATGAGTAATATTAGAGAAACTGAATCAACACAAGAAGTAACTAACAATAATACTCAGGCTTTAGCAAGTGGTATAGTAGGAGTAGGATTAATAACTATAATGACTGCTCTTGCTTTAAAGAAAAAATATTTAAAAAATAAACAAAAAACAAGATAAACAGCCAATTATTCGGTTGTTTTTTCTTGTTCTAAATTAACATATTGACTAGTATTTTCACTACCTTTGACATAGTAAAAAATATACATATTCTCTTTTGAGTAATTACTACTTCCATCTATGGCATTTAAAGGAACTCCCACAATATTTTCGGTTGGTTCATACCAACTTTCCTCTTTATCTTTTAAAGTGCTTTCCACGGTTTCTACCCAAATATTTTTTGATATTTGCCCATCTTTTACTTCTAGTTCTTTATTATCATCATATCCATTCCAAACAAGCATTAATATATCAGGATTATAACCTATCATCCAAAAATCTGTTCCCGAAGAGCCTGTTTTCATCGCATATTTTCTTGAGATTTTTGAAGCTAGACTAATAACAGTCGGATTACTATAATCTTTAAAAGCACTATTATAGGTACTAGTCATCATTTCATTTAAAATGTATGTATAATTAGTATTTAATACTAAATCATCTTCTATTTTCTTTTCATATAAGATATTTCCTTCCATATCTTCTACTTTTGTAATAAAAGAAATATCTTTTTTATAACCACCATTAGCTAAAGTTGTATAAGCATTAGCATAATCGAGCATAGATAATTCACAAGTACCTAAAGCTAAAGAAGGAATTGCTTCTAATTCTTTTTTGATTCCCATTCTTTTAGCTGTTTCTACTAAAGTATTTTCCCCTAAAAACAAATGAGTTTTAACCGCATAGATATTATCACTATAAGAAATAGCAGCAGCCATAGTTATATTTTTATTAGCATATTTACTATTGAAATTTGAAGGTGAATAAGTTTGATTAGAAGAAAAAACAAACGTTGTCGGTTCACTTAAAAAAGTTGAAGAAGATACAAGTCCATTTTCTAAAGCTGAATAATATAGTATTGGTTTAATTGTTGAACCAACTTGTCTTTTTGCTTGTGTTGCTCTATTATACTGACTTAAAGCATAATCTTTACCTCCCGATAAAGCTAAAACATTTCCAGTATTTGGGTCAATTATAATACTAGCTACTTGTAAATTGCTATCTTTCATATTATTTTTTATCGCATTTTCCATCGCTTCTTGGGTTTCTTTATTAAAAGAAGTATATACTTTTAATCCCCCAGTTTCTATCAAAGATTTTGGAATTTCATCTAGAGAGTATAACTCTTCATAAACAGCATCTTGATAATACATGACCATTTGTAAATCATTTTCATTATGTTTACCATAAATAGGTATTTTTTCTTGAAATAAATTATTATATGTTTCTTCATCAATATACTCATTTCTAAGCATTAAACTTCCAATTAATTTAGCTCTTTCAATTGCGTTATCATAATTACTGATTGGATTATAATTAGATGGACTTTTAGGAATTCCAGCAAGAATTAAAGCTTCTTCTAAATTTAAATCTTTTGCACTTTTATTAAAATAAAACTGACTAGCTGATTCGATATCATAGTTTCCGTTTCCATAATTAATGGAATTTAGGTAACCCTCTAATATTTCATCTTTGCTATAATGTGTTTCTAATTTAATTGTTAAAAAAGCTTCGTCAATTTTTCTTTTCCAAGTTTTATCAAAATCTAAAAATAAATTCTTAATATATTGCTGGCTAATTGTGGATGCTCCCTGTGATAAGTCTTTATTTTTAATATTAGTGAGCATTGCTTTAACAATTCTTGCATAATCAAATCCATTATGTTTGTAGAAATTTTTATCTTCAGCCGATAAAACAGCGTTAATTAAATTAGGAGAAATATCTGAAACACTTACCCAATCATCGGTATTATTTCCAAAAACTTGATTTCCATTATCATCATATATATACAATTGCCCTGTATTTTTTATATCTAACGCCGGACTAAAATAGGCATATAAATATAAACCTGTTAGAGAAACTACTGCAATAATTCCTAGGATAATAAACGTTTTAAACATTATTTTTAAAGTCTTCATAGAACCACCTAATAGTAATATTCTCGAAAAACAATAAAATATGAGTGCAAACTCTCTAACATTATGTTATAATGGCTAAGAAAAAAGAAGAAAAAGAGGTAGTGTGCAGTATGGCTAGTCTTTCTTTAAGATTATTAAAAAATGAAGAAGAAGTATTAAAAAAGAACAATCTTAGTTATCGAATTAAAAAAAATGATATTGAATTTTTATATGATAATATATCTTATATAGTAAGAATTTCTAATTTAGACGCTTTTTTAGTAAGAGAAAGTCCTGAATTTAAATTTGTTTTAGATATCCGTAATCAAAAATGTTTTTATAATTTAAAAGAGACTAATACATTGCTAGAAATCGAAGTCTTAAAAAGTAATGCTATACTTTTAGAAAATAAGTTTATAATAGAGTATGAATTAGAAACAGATGAAGGATTAAATAAAGTTGAATTTAGTTTTAAAAAAGGAGAATAAATATGCTTATAGAAACTTTAGAACAAGCTTTAAAAAATGTTTTAAAAGAATGTGATTTAGATGAAGATTATGGTAAAATTATCATTTCTAATCGCCCTGATTTATGTGATTATCAATTTGATGGTGTTTTTCGTCTTGCCTCTTTACAACATAGAAATCCTATTGATATCGGCGAAGAAATTGTGGAAAAACTACAAAAAAATTCTTTAGCTTTAAAATATTTTAATAAAATTGAATTTGTTAAACCAGGTTTTATTAACTTTACTCTAAGTGATGAATTTATTAATGAGTATTTATGTTTAATGAATAATCATGAGAAGTTTAATATTAAGTTACCAGAAAAAAAAGAAAAATTTCTGCTTGATTATGGTGGTTATAACATAGCCAAACCACTACATATTGGTCACTTGCGACCATCAATTATTGGTGAAGCTTTAAAAAGAATAATTTCTTATATGGGACATGATATAATAGCAGATGTTCATCTAGGAGATTATGGGTTACAACTAGGACAAGTAATTTATGGTATTAAAAGAGATAATATTAAAATAGATGAAATAACAATCGATTATTTAAATAAGATTTATCCTGAAATCAGTGCTTTATGTAAACAAGATGAAAATATAAAAGGAGAATGTGCTAACATTACTAAAGAATTACAAGAAGGAACAAATGAAGAAGTAAATGCATTATGGCAGAAAATTATGGAAGTTTCTTTGAGTGATGTTAAAGAACTATGTTCTTATTTAGATGTATCTTATGATTTATGGGAAGGAGAAAGTGATGCTTATAAAATTCTTCCAGAAGTAGAAAAATACTTACAAGAAAAAAAGCTTTTAGAAGAAAGTGAAGGGGCATTAGTCATTAATGTTAAAAAAGAAGATGAAAATAAACCAATGCCACCAATGATATTTAAAAAAAGTAATGGTGCTTATTTATATGATTCAACAGATTTAGCGACAATCTATGATAGGTTTAAAAAGTATAATCTAGACCATATTATATATGTTACTGATTTTCGTCAAAGCTTACATTTTGAACAAGTTTTTAGGGCAAGTGATAAAGCTAATATTATCCCTTATGAGAAACTAGAACATGCTTATATCGGAACAATTAATGGTAAAGACAATAAACCATTTAAAACAAGAAGTGGTGAAGCTCCTAAATTAAGAGATTTATTCAAAGAAGTTGAAGAAACATTTTTAAATAATCGCGAAGAAAATAAGAATATGAAGGAAGAAGACATTGCTATTATTGTCAATGCTATCATTAAATATGCTGATTTTCAAAATAATCGTGATAAAGATTATATATTTGATTTACAAAAATTTTCGGAAGTTACTGGGAAAACGGGACCTTATATTCTATATACTTATGTTAGAATAAATAAACTTATAGAAAATGAACAAAAACACTTCACAAAACTAGGTAATTACATATATAATAAACAAGACAGAGATTTAAGATTAAAAATTTTAAATTTAGAGTCGGCACTAAAATTATCTTTTATAAATAGAATGCCATCACATTTGGCAAACTATATATATGATTTATGTGTCTTATTAAATGCATTTTATCAAAATAACAACATTAGCAAAGAAACTAATGCAGAAAAAAGAAATGATTGGTTATATATCTTGAATTTAGCTAATAATATTCTAAAAGAAATGTTATCATTGCTGATTATTGATATACCAAGTGAAATGTAGAAAGTAGGAAATTTTATGAAAATTAAAGATTTAACAAAAGAAGAATTAGAAGCTATGTCTTATGATGATATTGCTTTTATGATTTTAACTGAATCAAAGAAAAAAATGAAAATAAATGAACTATTTAAAAAAGTTTGTGATACTCTAGATTTAGGAGAAAAAATTTTTGAAGAAAAAATAGCAGATTTCTTTGAAGTACTTTCAACTGACCAAAGATTCATTATGTTAAAAGAAGGTTTTTGGGATTTGAAATCTCGTCATACTGTTAATAACATTGTTATTGACGAAGAAGATGAGGAAGACATTCTTGATGGTGTTTTAGAAGAACAAGATGATTTTGAAGAGGTCCAAGAAGATGATACTTACTATGAGGAAGATGAAACAGAAGACCAAGCAGAAGATGATTTAAAAGATTTAGTAATTATTGATGATGAGGATAGTGGAAACCTAGATTAGCTTACTTAGTTAACTTACTAAAGTTTAACTTATATAGAAAAGGAGCTTTTACTATGAACGAAAGATTAAAAAATATTGAAGAAAAATATAATGCAATAACTGAAGAACTTTTAAAACCAGAAGTGATTAGTGATATAAAGAAAACTATGGAGCTATCTAAAGAACAAGCAGGATTAAAAGAAGCGTACGAATTATATCAAGAATATAAAAAGGTACTTATGGATATTGAAGGCAATAAAGAATTAGTGACTGATGCCGAGTTAGGTGAGATAGCTAAAGAAGAATTAAAAGAGTTAGAAGAACAAAAAGAAAAAATGGAAAAAGACTTTGAAGTTTTATTATTACCTAAAGACCCTAATGATGGCAAGAATATTATTATGGAAATTAGGGGAGCTGCTGGTGGCGATGAAGGAAATATCTTTGCTGGGGACTTAATAAGAATGTATTCAAGGTATGCTGAAAAACAAGGTTGGAAAATGGAAGTATTAACGGAAGAACCGGGTTCATCAGGAGGTTACTCCCAAATCGAAGTAATGATTAAAGGAGAAAATGTTTACTCTAAATTAAAGTACGAATCTGGTGCTCATCGTGTCCAAAGAGTTCCTGAAACAGAATCGCAGGGGCGAGTTCATACATCAACTGCCACTGTTTTAATTATGCCCGAAGCAGAAGAATTTGATTATGAGTTAGATATGAGCGAAATTAGGGTAGATATCACAAGAAGTAGTGGTTGTGGGGGACAAGGTGTTAATACTACAGATTCTGCAGTTCGTCTTACTCACATTCCAACGGGAATAATCGTTTATTCGCAAACAGAAAGAAGTCAAATAAAGAATAAAGAAAAAGGTCTTAAAATTATGAAAACAAGGCTTTTTGATTATTATTCTAGACAAGAAGAAGAAAAATTAGGAGCTGAACGTAAAAGTAAAATCGGCACAGGAGACCGTTCTGAAAAAATTAGAACTTATAACTATCCGCAAAACAGAGTGACTGACCATCGTATTGGATTTACTATTAATTCTTTAGATAAAGTTATGGACGGGACTTTAGAACCTATTATCGAAGCTTTAATAACAGAAGACCAAAGATTAAAATTAGAGGGTAAAGTTGAATAGAGAAAAATTAACTAAAAATGATATTACTTTGTTAAAGAAAAAATATGGAGATAATATTGAAGAAGCTTTAAAAAAAGTAGATAATTATTATCCTGTCCAATACTTAATTGGTCATGTAAACTTTTATGGCTATCAATTTAAAGTTGATGAAAATGTTTTAATTCCAAGGTTTGAAACAGAATTACTAGTCGAGAAAACTTTAGAATTAATTAAAAAATATAATTTTCATAAACCTAAAGTTTTAGATATTGGAACAGGTAGTGGCTGTATTGCAATCACTTTAAAAAAAGAAGTAAATTGTGAAGTAACTGCCATTGATATTAGCGAAAAAGCACTTAATGTTGCTAAAGAGAATGCTAAATTAAACAAAGTAGACATAAAGTTTATTAATAAAGATATTTTAAATGAAGAATTAATTGGCAATTATGATGTTATTATTAGTAATCCTCCATATTTAACTAAAGATGATGAGGTAGGAAGAGAATTAGTTTATGAACCTCAAAATGCTTTGTATGTTGAAGATGATACAATCTTTTATAAAGAAATAATTAAAAAAGGAAGTAGAGTTTTAAATAAAAAAAGCATTATTGCTTTTGAAACAGGTATTTGCCATCACAAAGAAATAATTAGTTATGCTAGAGACTTTTTCCCAAAAGCTTTTATTATCAGTGAGTTAGACTATAGTGGGCGAAATAGATATATATTTATTATTAATGAATAAAAAATGAATAATTCATTCAATATTATATTGGGTGAAATAATCATGAAAAAAATTGTTATCATAGCTATTATAGCTTTAGTATTAATAAATGCATTTGGTAAAGAAGAGAGTTATACTATTCCTACTAATTCTATAAGATTTAGAGTAATTGCTAATAGTAATAGTTTAAAAGACCAAGAATTAAAAATGGCAGTTGTTAAAGATTTAGAACAATCTATTATTCCAAATATTGAAATGGCATCTACTTTAGCAGAATCAAAGGATTTAATTAACAATAATATTCCTTTAATAAATAATACTCTTGCTAAATATACGGATAATTATAATGTCTCTTTTGGAAAAAATTATTTTCCTATAAAAGAATATAAGGGGGTTACTTATGATGAAGGAGAGTATGAGTCTCTTGTAGTAACATTGGGACAAGGTAGTGGTGAAAACTTTTGGTGTGTCTTATTTCCGCCATTATGTCTTTTAGAAGCCGAAGAAACTAATAAAAATGAAGTAGAATATAAATCTTTAGTTAAAGAAGTAATTGATAAAGTGAAAAGTAATTTTTCTTAAAATATCTAAAGTGGGTGCAAAAAGGTGTAAGCCGAACCAAAAAGTGGGTGCAAAAAGGTGTAAATTAAACGAAAAAGTGGGTACAAAAAGGTGTAAATTGTGGTATGATTAAGCTAGATAGGAATGAAAATAATGAAAAGAAAAATATATAATGATCTGCTTAATTGGAAAAATACACAAGATTTTAAGCCATTAATTGTATTAGGAGTAAGACAATGCGGTAAAACATATATTATTGATGAATTTTGTCAAAAAGAGTTTAAGCATTATAAGAAGATTAATCTTTTAGAAGATACTGATATTGTTAAGTTGTTTTCTAGAGATGAATCATCAGAAAAAAAATATAATGACTTAAAAATACTATTAGATTTTGACTTTGATAGAGAAGATAGCGTTTTATTTATTGATGAAATTCAAAAAAGTGAAGAACTTATATCTGAATTGAAATTTTTTAATGAAAAGCATAGTAATGTTAGAATAATATGTGCAGGGTCTTTGTTAGGAGTAAAATTAGCTAGATTAAATAAACCATTTCCTGTAGGAAAAGTAACTAGATTATATATGTATCCTATGGATTTTGAAGAATTTCTAAGTGCATTTGAACAAACTGCACTATTAAATAAAATAAAAGAATGTTTTGAAAAAAATGAATCAATGGGATTACTCCATAATAGAGCATTAGATTATTATAAAAGATATTTATTATCTGGAGGAATGCCTGAAAGCGTAAAAGCACTAATCGAATGTGGAAATGATTACTATAATTATGATTTATCTAAATTAACAGATATTATAGAAGATTATAAAAATGATATGAATAGTCATGTAACAAATCCATCTGAAACACTTAAAATTAGGAATATATATAATTCATTATCTTCGCAATTACAAAATGCATCTAAAAAGTTTCAATATTCTGTTATCGACTCAAAAGCTAAATCAAGAGAATATTCATTACCATTAGATTGGCTTGCTGAAAGTAATATGGTTCAAATTTGTAAATGTGTAAAAATACCTGAAAAACCATTACTTGGTTTTGTAGATGAAGAGACATTTAAAGTATATTATTCTGATGTTGGTATATTTAATAGATTAGTAAATAATGATATCAGAACAATTATTCTTGATGAGATGAAAATATATAATGGAATTATTACTGAAAATTATGTTGCAAATCAATTAAAAGCAACAGGAATAGATTTATTATATTGGAAAGGCACTAGAGATTCTGAAGTTGACTTTTTAATTACTACATCTAATGATGGTATAGTACCTATTGAGGTAAAAGCAAAAGAAAACACCCAATCAAAAAGTTTAAAAGTTTATTATGAACTATATAAGCCAAATTATATGATTAGAATTAGTTCAAAAGATTTTGGATATAATCCTGAAACAAAGATTAAATCTATTCCTTTATATGCAACATTTTTAATAAAAAATTTAGTCAGTTAAATAATAATTTTCTTAAAAAACTAGGTGATTATCACTATTTGACAAGATAATGTAAATATGTTAGAATCTAATTACTTTTGAAAGGAAAGGTTGTTATGTTAAAAATAAACAATTTAGTTAGACAACATCATCATAATAATCTGCACTTGTTAATACGACATTAATATTGTTCGTAGGCACAAGTGCTATTTGTGGTGCTTGTTGCCTGTATTAAATGAAAAATCAAACTATACAGGTAAATAAAATCTGTATAGTTTTTATTTTAGGTAATTAGCATCACTTTAAAAAGATTATAGAAATGAGAGATGTTAATTATGGAAAGAAATATTATGATAGCAGGGAGCTATCCAACGATTATCACTAGTGGAGGAAATCCAAGAGTGAATAAAGATTTAATTGATAATATATTTTTAAGAAAATATGTATCTTTATTAGGAGAACTATTAAAAGTAAAAGGAAATTTCAGTGATATAAAAATATTATATATTGGTGGATATTCAAAAGAAGAAAATATAGCAAGAGCAAAACTATATATTAGTGCTTATAATTATTATTTAAATTATTTAGGTTATGAATCATTAAGTAAAAATAATTTAACAGTTGTTGATACAGATAATATAGATGAAATATTAGATAATATTGAACAATGTGATTTATTATTTTTAGGAATTGGAGCTGATAGTAAATTTGCAAGTATTGTTGAAGAGTTAGAGTCAAAAGGAATTAAACTTAATAAACTCATAAGTGATAAAAATATTCTAGTTTCATCAATATGTTCAGGAAGTGTAATGTCAGGCGAGAGAATATATGGTGGAATGTATGATAACTATTACTATGGAAAAGAACCATATAATTATCCTTTAAATATAGATTCTTTAAGCATTAATCCTGTTACTATGGAAACAGATTTTTGTCCTAACGATGCAACATTAGAAAAGAATAAAGTATTTATTGAAAGGTATTTAAAACCTGATAGTAATAAATGTGTATTTTTTGCTTGTAAACCTAATAGTTTGTTTTTAATAGGAGAATCCATAATATATTCTTATGGTGAAATGTATTTGTTTATTGATGGTGAGTGTTTGCAAATTGAAAGTGAATTTGAGACAGCAAATGTAACTAAATTAGTTGTGTTAGTTAATGAATATAATAGATTAAAAAATAAAAGTGATATTTTTAATAGTAATTTATTAACAAATATAAAAAAAGCTATTCATACATTAGTAAAAAAGGAAATTAAAACTGAACTAAAATCAGAAGAAGAAAATATTATCAATCAGTTTGCTCAAAAAGAAAATGCTAGGAATGAACAAAATAAAATACAAGTAAATGAGTGGAAACAAACTTTAAAAGCAAAGCTAAATTATTTATTTAGTGAAGAAAATTTAAAGAATTTTGCAACTGATTTAGAATTTCAAGAAAGATATAAAAGATTAAATGATACTATTGTAGATAGTTATAATGTTGATAAATCTAAAGAATATTTAGAAGAGCTATATTTAAAATTGAATTTGGTAAGTATGATTAAAGTATCTTATATTAATTATCGTGGACTTTATTCAGATTTTAAAGTTGATTTATATGCTTTGCTTTTAGAATATATTTCACTTAACGATAGACTTGTCTATTATGCAATAGATACTTGTGGATGCTTATTTTCTAACCGAGAGATAAAACAAATATTAAATACTATAAAAATAGAAAATTCAAAAAGACCCCAACAATTTATAAATTCTACTAAACAACAATTAAAACTTTTTAGAAAGGAACTAAAGTATGAAAGAAGTTAGAGTAATAGCTCCATCAATGAGTTTATCCGAAGACGATAAAAATAAAATATTAAAAACTCAAGAATATTTCAAAAATTTAGGATATTCCTTGACAAAAGGGAAGTATATTTTTGATAAAAATAAATATTTTGGATGCTCTAGTATCGAAAAAAGAGTCGAAGATTTAATGAATGCATTTTTAGATAAAAATGTGGAAATAATCTTATGTGCTGATGGTGGGTATAATGGAAACCAAATACTTCCCTATTTGGATTATGATGTTATTAGAAAGAATCCTAAAATAATTATTGGTTATTCTGATATTACAGCATTATTACTTGCAATTATGAAAAAAACAGACCTAATTACATATTATGGACCAATGCTAAGTGGTTTTAGTTCTAATAATCTTTATACTTTAAAGTATTTTGAAAAGATTTTAGAAAATAAAGATTTTATAATTAGTTCGTCAAAAGAAATAGTTGATTATAAAAAGATAAATGACAAAATAGAAAAAATTGTCTTAAAAAATGATGGCATGATAGCTATTCAAAATGGAAAATCTTTTGGAAAAATTATTGGTGGAAATTTATGTACAATTAATTTATTGCAAGGTACAGAATATATGCCTGATTTAAATGATTGTATATTGTTTCTTGAAGACGATGCTGATGATTTTGGTAATGATGTCTTTTTATTAGAATTTGATAGGAACTTAGAATCATTGTTACAATTACCTAATTGTGATATAAAAGGAATTGTTTTTGGCAGATTTCAAGTTTGTAGTAACATGACTATTGATAAGTTAAAAACTATTATTAAAAATAAAAAAAAGTTAAAAGATATTCCAATAGTATGTGGAGCTGACTTTGGTCATACTAATCCGATGTTTACAATTCCATTAGGGGCATATTGTAACTTAAATATAGATAACAATAATATAGAAATAAAAATAGAAATGAGGAAGTGATATGAAAATTCAAAATGTAAAAGGTGGCTATGATTTTTTACCTAAAGAACAAAGAATCAGAAATTATATAAATGATACTTTAAGAAAAATATTTGAAGAATATGGATATAATCCAATTGAAACTCCACTATTATGTTACTATGACATTTTAAGTGATAAGTATGATGAGGATAATGATATATTAAATGAAATTTATAAATTAAGTGACCAAGGTGAAAGACAATTAGGATTAAGATACGACTTAACTGTACCTTTTGCCAAATATATTGCATTAAATAAGAATAAAATAAATATACCATTTAAACGATATGAAATAGCCAAAGCATTTAGAGATGGACCTGTTAAGGTTGGACGAGATAGAGAGTTTACTCAATGTGACGTTGATGTTGTGGGAATAGAAGGACAAATGATAGAAGCAGAATTAATGACTTTATTTACTAGAGCATTTAGAGAATTAGATATTGATATTATTATAAAATATAATAGTAGAAATTTAATGAACGGATTAATATTAGAATGCGGAATTAATGAAGAATTACTAGCAGTAGTTACGACAAATATTGATAAAATGGAAAAAATTAGTAAAGAGGAGTTTAAAAATAATTTATTAGGTATAGGATTAGTAACAAAACAAGTTGATTTGCTTTTAGAATATTTTAATTTATCATTATGTGAATTAAATAAGAAATTTGAAAATACTTTGAATAAAAAGATAAATAAAGGATTAGATGAGTTAAATCAATTATCAAGCTATTTAGAAAAATTAAATATTAGCGATTTATGTATATTTACTCCAACACTTGCAAGAGGGCAAAATTACTATACTGGTAATGTATTTGAAGTATATGAAAAGAATGGGAAAATAACTTGTAGTATAGGTGCTGGTGGAAGATATGATAGTATGGTTACTAGTTTTATTAATGATGGAACTGAATATCCAACAGTAGGAATAAGTTTTGGGTTATCATCAATTTATGAGCTTTTAAAAGATAGAAAAATATTTGCTAAAAAATCTAATATAGATATTTATATAATTCCAATGGGTACAAGTGTTGAAAGTTTAAAATTGGCAAATGATTTAAGATGTTTAGGATATAAAGTTGAAATCCAAATGCAAGATAAAAAATTAAAGAAAAGTCTAGATTATGCTAATAAAGAGAATATTCCTTATGTAATTATATTAGGTGAGAATGAGTTATCTAATAATAAAATCGTTATTAAGGATATGTTTAATAAAGAAAGTATTGAGGTATCTTTAGATAATTTAGAAGTTATAAAACAATATGTTTAATAATTAAAAATTTTAAAACTAGGTAATTGTCACTATTTGACAAATTTAGCATTAAATATTATAGTTATTAAGGAAATGAAATAATTTCTTTAAATTACTGTATAATTTAATGAAAGAAGTTGAGTTTATATGAAAAAGATGATTATAGAAGGTGAACATGAATTATCAGGTGTTATTAAGATAAGTGGTGCTAAAAATAGTGCCGTAGCTTTAATTCCTGCTGCTATTTTATCTGATAGTGAAGTTATAATAGATAATGTTCCTAATATTTCGGATACTGGTGCTTTAGTTAATATATTAAGATTACTAAAATGTGGGGTTACTTTACAAGATAATAGTATGACTATTGATAACTCTAAGATGGAAAATATCTTAATTCCTGAGGAGTACTCTAATAAATTAAGAGCATCATATTACTTTATGGGTGCTTTATTAGGTAAGTATAAGAAAGCAGAAATCTACTTCCCAGGAGGTTGTAATATCGGTAAAAGACCTATTAATCTCCATTTAAAAGGTTTTGAAGAATTAGGAGCTAAAATAGAAATTGATGGTAATAAATATACAATTGTAGCTGATGAGTTAAAAGGAGCTAATATATATTTAGATATCGCTTCTTGTGGTGCGACAGTCAACTTAATGCTAGCTGCTGTTAAAGCAAAAGGTGTAACAAAAATAAAAAATGCTGCTAAAGAACCAGAAATAGTTAATGTTGCTACTCTTTTAAATAATATGGGAGCTAAGATATATGGAGCAGGAACTAGTGAAATAACTATTTATGGTGTTGAAAAGTTAGGTTTTGCAAGAGTTGAAGTAATACCTGATAGAATAGAAGCAGGAACTTATATGATTATTGGGGCCTTACTTGGTAATAACTTAGTAATTAATGATATTATTAGAGAACATAATGAGGCATTATATTCGAAATTAAAAGATATGGGTGTTGATATTCAAATAACTGATAATTGTGCCATTATTAATAAAACTGATAATCTAAAACCAGTTAACATAAGGTCTCTAGTTTTCCCAGGTTTTGTTACAGATTTAGGGCAACCTATGCAAGTATTGCTTACCCAAGCAGATGGCGAATCGGTATTTGAAGAAACTATATTTGAAAATAGAATGAGTCATATTCCTTATTTTCAAAAAATGGGAGCTGATATGGAACTTACTTGTCAAACTGTAAAGATTAAAGGAAAATCTTATTTAACAGGAACTAATGTGGAAGCAACTGATTTAAGAGCTGGAGCAGCCATGGTTGTTGCTGGATTAATTGCAAAAGGTACTACAGAAGTATCTAAAATAGAACATATATTAAGAGGTTATGATAATATAGTAGAAAAATTAAATGCTGTTGGGGCAAATATTAAAATTGTGGAAGAATAACTTTTCTAATTGCAACTAATAAAAAAATATGTTATTATTTCAATATAAAGGACACGGGTAAATTGCTCGTCACCTTTTAGGGTTCCGATACAACTTAAATGTATCGGTTTTTCTTATTTACTGAATAGCAAGTATATTATAATAAATAATAACATGTATATGATTACTAATAAATTTCTATCTACTTTCTTCATAAGCATATCTCCTTTCAATTCTCATACCCCCTAAAGATTTAGTTTCAACCAAACCCCTTGAAGAAAATAAGAAAAAAAAGGCAAAACCAAACACATTTCCCGTGTCCAATTGATACTATAACAAAAAGAAAAACACTTGTAAAATTACTATTTTTGGATTACTGAAATATAAAAAATACAATAATCTAATTATTGTTTAGCAAAAATTTAATTATTGATAAGTATTTTATATAATAATACAAAAATTGGTAAAATTGCAGAAATTTTAAATTATCATTTTATCCCTTTTTAATTGTTAAAACCATTATTTTATGATAGTATTATTATTAGAATAGGGTGGTAGTGTGAAAGGAACTTTATATTTAAGCGATAGAAAACTTGATTTTTATTTACCATCCCAAATATATGGTAGTTTTAGTTTTGGAGAAGAAGATGTTGAAACGAAACTAATTAATATTGAAGCAAGAGAAAATAAATGGATTTTATATAGTACGAAAGAAGTAAAAGTTATTTTTAATGGAGAAGAAGTAGATGAAGCTCCTTTAATTGATAATACTTTTTACTATTTAAAAAATGATAATAAAAAATATTTATTTGGTGTTAGTAAAAGATGCGATGATACCTTTAATTCTTACACATACAAAGATAGATTATTGCTGATTATAGGAAATTCTAATAAATGTAATATTAAATATAATAAATCTTTATTTAATAATTTTTGTGTGGAAATAAGAAAAGACCAAGAAAAGTTAATTATAGAGACAATAGGGGAATATCCAGTATATATAAATAATCTATCTTTCATGGGAAGTCGCTTACTTAAAGAGGGAGATTTCATCGACTGCTATGGTTTAAAAGTGTATCTTTTAAAGAACCTTTTATTTATAAATAAACCTAATAAAGAAGTTTCAATCGACTTAAATGATGCGGGTCTTTCGCTAGAAAAATTTGCTGTTGATGAGAATTACAATAAAGATGAAATAGTCGATATTGATTTATATGATAAAAATAGTTATTTTTATAAATCACCTCGTTTAAGAAGAATAATAGAAACAAAGACTATCAAGATTGATGCTCCACCTAAAAATGGTGAAAATAGAGATATGCCTTTAATACTCACAATTGCTCCAATGTTTACAATGGGGCTTATTAGTATGGTAACTCTTCTTAATACAGTAAATAAAATAAAATCTGGAGCTACGACTTATGAAGAGTCTTGGCCACAATTGGTAACAAGTGGGGTAATGCTAGCTTCGATGCTTTTATGGCCTTTAATTACTAGGATTTATACAAAGTTTAATGAAAAAAGAAAGAAAAAAGAATTAATAAAAAAATATACTAAATATTTAAATGAAAAAAGAAAAGAACTAGCTGCTGAAGAAAAATTACAAAGAGAAATTATTATTGAAAACTTAATTTCCTTAAAAGATTGTCTAAATATGATAACTCATAAAAACTTATCGTTTTGGGATAAAAGAATAAATCAAAATGACTTTTTAGTTGTACGAATTGGTTTTGGTGATGAGCCGCTTGCTGTTGATGTCAAGTATCCTGAAGAAGGTTTTTCTATTGAAGAAAATGATCTTAAAACACAAGCTGAAACTACAGTAGCAGAGTATAAATATATTAAAAATGTTCCTTTAGGGTACTCTTTCTATGAAAATAAATTAACAGCAGTAATGGGCGATAAAAAACTTAAAAATGCTTTTTTAAATAATGTTTTATTACAATTATTGACTTTTTATAGTTATGATGATTTAAAAATCGTTACTTTTACTAATGAAAAAAATAAAAGTAATTGGGAATATCTAAAATATCTTAATCATTCTTTAAGTAATGAAAAAAATATTCGTTTTTTTGCCTCTAATCCTGAAAGTATTAAAACAGTATCCGAATATTTAAACTATGAAGTTAATTTTCGCTTAGAACATTGTACTGATAATCAAGTTCCAACGTTTAAGCCATATTACTTAATTATAATTGATGATTATGAAAAAGTAAGAAAACAAGAATTCTTAAAGAAACTAACTGAACTTGAAATAAATATTGGTTTTAGTATTATTATTTTAGAAAATAGATTAGATAACTTGCCTGGTGAATGTGATAACTTTATTATGTTAGATGAAGGACAATCGGGAATTTTGAAAAATTCTTATGAAAAGCAAGAACAAATTAAATTCTTTAATGAAATTTCCCAAAATATTGATATGATGTCGGTTGCTAAAATTTTAGCTAATGTGCCTGTAGAAATTATTAGTGAAGAAACAAAGTTGCCAGAATCTTATACTTTTCTTGAAATGGAGAAAGTTGGAAAAGTTGAGCAATTAAATATTTTAAATAGATGGAATAATAATGACCCAACGCTAAGTTTAAAAGCGGAGTTAGGTATTTCCAGTAATGGAGATTTAGTTTATTTAGATTTACATGAAAAGGAACATGGACCACATGGCTTAATAGCAGGTATGACAGGTAGTGGTAAGTCCGAGTTTATTATCTCTTACATTTTATCAATGGCCATTAATTATAGTCCTGATTTTGTTTCATTTATCTTAATCGACTACAAAGGTGGTGGACTTGCTTATGCTTTTGAAAATAAAGCAACAGGAGTATCTTTACCTCACTTAGCAGGAACAATTACCAACCTTGATAAAACCGAAATGGACAGAACTTTAGTAAGTATTGATAGTGAAGTAAAAAGAAGACAAGTTGTATTTAATAATGCTCGTGATAGCTTAGGGGAAACAACAATGGACATCTATAAGTATCAACAATTCTATAAAGAAGGAAGACTTACGGAACCAATTCCTCACCTTTTCATTGTTTGTGATGAGTTTGCAGAGTTAAAAGCTCAACAACCTGATTTTATGGATAACTTAATTAGTATTGCTCGTATTGGTCGAAGTCTAGGAGTTCATTTAATCCTTGCTACCCAAAAACCAAGTGGTGTTGTTAATGACCAAATTTGGTCGAATACAAAATTTAGAGTATGCTTAAAAGTTCAAAGTGAAGCCGATAGTAAAGAAATGCTTAAAAAAGGTGATGCCGCCTACTTAAAACAAGCTGGAAGATTTTATTTACAAGTTGGATATGATGAAATATTCTTGCTTGGACAATCAGCTTGGTGTGGAGCTAAGTACTATCCGCAAGATAAAATCTATAAAACAGTTGATAAAAGTGTTAATTTCTTAGATGATTCAGGAAGATTTATCAAAAATATTCAAGAATCTTCAAAACAAAATTTTAAAGCAATGGGGGACCAATTATCAGCTATAATGAAAACAATTATCGAAGTATCAGGAAGTGTTAATAAACGTGCTAAAAGACTATGGCTTGAAGATATTCCACCAGTAATTCTAGTTGATAACTTAAGAAGAAAATATGGAATTTTAAAAGTACCATATGATATTAAAGCTGTTTTAGGGGAGTATGATGCTCCAGAAATCCAAGAACAAGGCTTACTAGAAATGAACTTTTTACATGATGGTAATACAATTATTTATGGAACAGATAGTGAAGAAAAAGAGATGCTTTTAAAAAGTATTTTATATTCAACTCTAACAATGTATAAAACAGAAGAATTAAATTACTATATCGTTGATTATGGTTCTGAAACTCTAGGAATGTTTAAAGAGTTTAATCAAGTTGGAGGGATTTTACTTCCAGGTGAAGATGAAAGATTAAAAAATTTATTAAAATTAATTAAAAATAACTTAGAAGACAGAAAAAAATTATTAGCAACTTTTGGAGGAGATTTTGCCTCTTACAATTCCCAAAAAGAAGAAAAGCTAGCAATGCAAGTCATAATCATTAATAATTATGATGCTTTAATTGAAAATAATAATACTTTAATAGATGAGTTAGGAGCTCTAACAAGAGACTCGGAAAGATATGGGATTTTCTATATTATTACAGGTGGAACTATAACTTCAATTACAAGAAAAGTTAATCAAAACTTTCCTAATGTTATTGCAATGCACTTAAAAGATACTAACGACTACTACAGCATGTTTGCTAATCACAGAACAAAAATGGTTCCAAGAAATACAGTAGGAAGAGGTCTTGTTAATAATGGACGAGTTCACGAATTTCAAACTGCATCTATTATCAATGAAAATGAAAATATAAATACATTTATTAAAACGAAAGCTTTAGAATTTAATGCATATAACAAAGTACAAGCAAAACAAGTACCAACACTACCTGATAATGTATCGTTTGAAGTAGTAGAAAGTATGATAACTAATTTAAAAGAAACTGTTATTGGTATATCTAAGGCGGATATTGAACCACTAAAGTATGACTTTTATACTAACAAAATTACTAACATTTCTTCTATGAAAATAAGTAATATTAACCCATTTATTATCTCTTTAATGAAAGTATTTCGCTATATGAATGGTGTGTTCACAATCTTTATTGATGCCAATAAAATCCTTCCTAAGTTAATGGGAAGAGTTAATAATTACTATAATGATAATTTTGAAAATGTCTTTGATATTTTAAATACTTTTATTGGAAATCAAATAAAGAATCCTAATAAGGCTCAGAACTTAGTCTTTGTCTTATATGGTATTGATAAAATTAAAGAAGAAGTATCTGATAAAAATAAACTTGAAGAATTTATTAATGGAATTAAAAATAGTTCTAATTGCTACTTACTAATTTGTGATAGTGAAAAGAATATTAAAGCTTGTGAATATGAATCATGGTTTAATAAAGCTAAGAATAATCAAGATGGTATTTGGATAGGTCGAGGAGTTAATGAACAAACTTTAATTAAGATTTCTAGTTATCAAAAGAATAATACAGATATAAATAACTCTTATGGTATTAGTATCAAAGATACATCTCTTAAAGTGTTTAAATTATTAAATTTCAAAGAAGAAATCGAGGTTGTTTTGAAAAATGAATAATAAAGTTTTAATTAAATTAATTGTTCCTGAGTTAGATACAACATATGATGTTTTTATTCCAGTAAACGAGCTTGTATGGAAAATAAAGAAATTAATTATTAAATGTATCTATGATTTGACAGAAGGTAGCTTTCCAATAAATGGTCAATATGTTCTATTAAATAAGGATAATTCCTATGTTTATAAGAATAATGAACTTATTAGAACTAACGATATTAAGAATGCTACAGAGTTAGTTTTAATTTCTTGTAAATAATTTGACATTTTTTGTGTAAACTAATATTGTGCTTAAAAAAAGAGTGTGCTAAGATTTTATTATAGAAAGCGAGTTTCTATAGAAAGAAGGAGGAAAAGATATATGGCCGCAATTAGTCAAGAAAATTTGAATGCATTATGTAGTTCAATTAATGGTTCTGCCGAAAAATATGTATCAGATGTAAATACTGAAACAAACAAAATGAGAGAGGCTTTTAATGAAGCTTGGGTATCAGTTTCAGCACAAGAATTAGCAACAGAAATTGAAAATTGCATAAAAGAAGTATCAATAAAAATTCAAGATATTTTTAGAGCTAAGGATGAAGGAATGAGAACTTCTGTAACAAACACAAATAATGTTGAAGGCGAAAGTTTTAATTATCCAGGATTCTCATTTGGAATGCCAAATATTAATCTTAAGTTAAATGATACATTACCAAATGGTAAAAAAGGTGTTGCTGATGGTGCAGACTTAACAAGCATAGAAATACCTATGAAAAATTTAAATAGTGCTATTGAAGCTGACTTAGATTCAATTGTTAATGCTGTTAGAAATGCTGATGCATTTGATAACAATGAACAAGAAGCTTTAACTGCAAGTGTTACTAACATCAAAAATAAATTGAATTCAGTAATGCAAGAATTAGAAAGTTCTCTAAATACTCGTATGAGTGGCGAAATTTCTCAACGTGATGCTTTAAATCAAGCCAATATAAGCAATTTAGGAGCTTAATAAATATCAGTTGCAAAACTGGTATTTTTTATGGATAAATGCCATCTAATATAATGATTAAGGAAAATGAATAGGAGTACTAAATAACAATATTGGTTATTTTGATTGCTATAAAATTAGCTAATAATATAGAATTTGTGAAAAATCTAAAAAGTTTTTTTCTAATTCTTATATATAGTTTTAGCAAGGGATGATACAATTCTTTGTATGCCACTTTATATTGAAAGTAAACTAGGCAAGCAAATAAGTTATAAACTTCTTGTATTTTAAAATATTTTATTTTAAGAGTCTATTGTTTTATTAACTTAAGGGATGAGTTGGAAAGTTAGAAGAAAAATCCCAAAAATTAAAAATATCTTTATTAAATGAATATACAAAAATAAAAGAAAAAATATTGGCTTTGGAATACAGATTATCTTGGTTAAAGAAGAATGAAACAATGCAAAGAAGTGGATTTCAATTAGAGTTTATGATATCTAGTTTTAAAGAACGAGAAGAAAGTATGAATGAGATAGAAAAGAAAGTTTTATATACAATTTATGGGAAACTTATTTAGAAAAACAAGACTATAAGAAAATTCATTTATACAATAATGAAATAGATAATAATCAAGTACTTATAAAAAATTTTAAACAATATTTTGAATTTGTTATCTACAACGAATTAAAAAAACTTGACACACTATATTAATTGATATAATATAAAGTCCTAAAGAAGGGCGGTTTTAAAATGTTTGATGTAGAAAAACAAAAATTAGAAAATAGAATTAAAGAAAAAAATAGTAGACTTCAAAAAAATAAGGAAAAACAGCAAGAAATAGAAGAAAGAGAAAACGTAATTAAAGAGTATGAAGAAAATTTATCTTCTCTAAAATTTTCTAAAAAAGCAAAAGTTACTAGTATAATAGTAATTACATTAGCACTAGGATTGTTACTTTGTATGGGTATACCTTTCTTTTTGGTAGTAGTAATAATCGCAGTATCATCTTTATTAGTTTCTTTAACTGATTTAAAAAATTCCCGTAAAGTAAAAAAAGCTATCAAAAAAGGCAAGAAAAAATATAAAAAAGCAAAGGAAAACGAAGAAAAAGACAAGGAACTAAAACTAGCATTAACAGAAGAATATAACAAAATTGAAAAGGCATTAGAGCCTTTAAATGAATTGCTAGCTTTTATTTTAAAAGCAGAAGAATTACAAGGTAGAGGATATATCAAAGAACAATCTGTATCAGAAGCTATAAGAGAAAATCGTGTTATGGAACCAATTGGTTATGATGAAGAATATAAACCAAGAGTTGATAATATTTCTGTTCTTGCAATGAAACTTCCTCCTGAAAGTCATTAAAATTAAATATATTAATATAATTATATAAGTCAATAGTTTGTTATGGACGATTTGACAAATTGTGTAAAGTGTGCTATAATTCTAAACATGTTTGGTGCATTATTCTAGTCACAAACATTATTTGAAGGTAGGGCTAAAAATCTACCAATTGTACTTCTTAGACACTTTGTATATTTGCTTTTTCCGCCCAGGTTAGGGTGAATATATGATTTAAAATTTAAGGAAAGTTATAATGGCATATAACCTAAATCCTTTTATTGCGTCAGCGAATGAAGAAAAAAAGTGCATGTCGTGAGTGGTATTATGGGATAAATGATTCAAGTATTTTGAAAATGATATTGCAAAAGCGAATAAGAATAATTAAGTTTGTGTTTGGGAAAACCTCTAGAGTGTCCATATTATAAAGATTGAAGTGCGGACTAAGTGGTAATCGAGTAACTAGTATGGCAACAACTAGTTGTTATCGTTAAAGAGAAATCGCCGGCAGGTAACTAATGGTCAGATAACAGAGAAATTCAACTCGACCAAAGCCGTAAAATTAATTTATAATATACCATAACATTTAACAAATTACTTTATATAAGGGGTTAGATATGAAAAAAGAAAACTGGTTATATAAAGTTTTTTTATTGACATTTATTTTATCTATTATTTTTAGTAGTGTAACAACGTTAATAGAGGAAAACTTTAATAACATCATAATTTTTATAATTTTATTATTAGTCATAATTATTGGAATTATTGCTGATATGATTGGTGTTGCTGCTCTAACTAGCAATGAAGCAACATTTCATGCAAAAGCATCAAAAAAAATTAAAGGTGCCAAAGAAGCTATTGGTTTAATAAAAAAATCTGTTAAAATATCATCTATTTGTAATGATGTTATTGGAGATATTTGTGGAATTATAAGTGGTGGACTCGGAACAGTTTTAACGCTTTCTGTTGCTAAAACTTTTTCTCTTCCAGTGACGTTTACAACAATTATAATAACAGCAATAATTTCTTCTTTAACAGTAGGTGGTAAAGCTATATGTAAGACAATTGCTAATAAAAAATGTGATGAAATTGTGTTTTTAGTCGGTAAAGTGTTAAATTTTTTAAAATTTTAGTTAAAACTCTTGTCAATTATTAATGATATGATATAATACTTAAGACAAGAAATTACTATATCTAAGCAAATTAGATATGGCGGAAGGAGAATAAAAATGAAAAAAGGTCTACATCCAGAAATTAAAGATTGTGTAGTAAAATGTGCTTGTGGTGCTACATTTAATACAAAATCTATTAAAGATGAAATTCATGTTGAAGTTTGTAGTGAATGTCATCCATTCTATACTGGTTCTCAAGGAAGAGCTAAAAAAACAGGTTCTGTGGAAAAGTTTAATAAAAAGTATGGATTTGATAATGAAAATAAAGCTGCTTAATTGCAGTTTTTTTTCTTTGTGCTATAATTTAATTAGGTGGTGCAATGAGTAAAATAAGTTATTTATTCCAAACAGGTAGAAATATGGACTTCAAAGAAATGTTTCAAACAACAGTAGATATTGCTGAAAAAACTAATAAATCGAAAATAAAAGTCTTTCTTGATATAATTTATTGTGGCCTAAAATATCAAGCTGGGTATACTGATTATAAGTTATTTGCTATGTATGAGTTAAATAAAAAGCAAAGAAAAACAATTATTACAAGAGGAATAAATAATGAATTAATAAAGAAGTATAATAATCCTAAATATATTAAATATTTTTCTAATAAAATAGATTTTAATATGAAATTTAATAAATACTTAAAAAGAGATTGGTTAGAGCTAGAACCTGATGAAGAAAGCTTAGCTCTATTTAAATCGTTTGCTTATAAACATTATCAAATAGTTGCGAAAACTCTATCAATATCCTGTGGGGAAGGTGTAGAAATAATATCTGTAAATAGAAGAAATTCTAAAGAAGTATTTGATATGCTAATAAGTACAAATAGAACTTTAGTTGAAGAAGTAGCTAAAGAATGTGAAGAATTAAAAAAGCTTCACCCATCTTCTCTTAACACAATTAGAGTCATAACTCTAAATAAAGAAATTGTGGCTGCATTTTTGAAAATAGGAAATAATAATAATGTAGTTGATAATTTTAATTTTGATGGGCTAGTCGTCCCAATTAATATATCAACTGGGATTGTTGACTATTTAGCAATAAATAAAGAGGGAGAGTTATTTAAAGAACATCCTCTAACTCATGAACAAATTCTTTGGGTTACAATTCCTAAATGGAAACAAGTAAAAAGTTTTATTGCTAAAGTTTGTGAAGTGGTACCAGAAGTAAAATATGTTGGGTGGGATGTGGCAATAGATAAAGAACCATATTTAATAAAAGGTAATTATTTTCCAGAACATGTTTTATATCAATTACCACCACATCGTACAGATGGAATTGGTTTATTACCAACGTTTAAAAAAGTAATAGAAAAGGAGTAAGAAAAATGAAATTATATATAGCAACAGACCATCGAGGAAAGGATGTATTGAAAGATTTAATAATTAACTTAAAAAATTTAGGGTATCAAGATATTTTTTTACCAACTATCGAAAATAGTGAAGGGGACGATTATGTCGATTTTGCTTTGAATGTTTTAGAAAAAATGGATAAAAAAAGTGATATAGCTGTTTTAATTTGTGGTAATGGCATAGGTATGAACATTATTGCTAATAAAGTAAAAGGAATTAGGTGTGCAAGAGTTGTTTCAGAAATAGAAGCAGTTGCAGCTAAAGAGCATAATGGAGCTAATGCCCTAGCTTTAGGTGCTGATTTAGGAGTTAATATACTAACAGAAATAATTGATACTTTTCTTAAAACAGAAATGCCAAGTGAAGAAAGACATCAAAGAAGAGTAAATAAAATCATACAATATGAAGAAGGAACATATAATGGATTATAAAGTATTTGTATATGTTGTATCTGTTTTAATTAGTTCTTTTGCTTTAAGTGGCTTAAATTTTGATAGTTTTATGAAAAAGAATAAACCATTAGAAGCAAGAATATTAGTAGTAATCTTATCTTGTAGTTTAGGGTATTTATTAACTAGTTTCATTGTGGGATTTATTGAGGCAAGTAAAATTTTATAGGAGAAGATATGAAAAATAAAATACTATTAGCAGTAGTAGTTATTTTAATACCAATCGTTGTAATTAGTTTTCGTTTGAAAACTAATTTTAAAATGGAGGAAGAAGAACCGAAAAAAGAAGAGATTTATGTTAATTATAATGATACTTTACTTCTTCTAGATGATTATGTTTATCATGTTGTTGCAGCAGAAATGCCTGCCTCTTTTGAGGCTGAAGCTATCAAAGCTCAAATATTAGCAACTAGAACTTATACTTTAAATAAACTTAATAAAAATAAAGATTTTGTTTTTACAAAAACTCTTCAAGCATTCCAAGAAGACGATGAATTAAAACAAAAATGGGATAATGATTATGATAAATATTCTACTAAAATAAAAGAATTAATCGAAGAGACAAAAGATGAAATAATTACGTATGATGGTAGCCCGATAGAAGCTTACTACTTTTCGATGAGTAATGGGAAAACTACCAATGCAGAAACAGTTTTTGGTAGTAATAAAGACTATTTACAAGGAGTTGATTCATCTTTCGAAGATTCATCTTTAAATAATTTTACTGTTAAGAAAAAAATTCCTTTAAAAGAATTCTCGCAAATATTAGAGTTAGAATTACCTATAGTAATAGGAGACATCAAAAAAGATACTAGTAATCGAGTTTTGGAAATAATAATTAATAACAAATCTTTTAGTGGGATTGATATAAGAAAGAAATTGAATTTACGTTCTACAGACTTTACTTTTGCTATAGAAGAAAATGAAATAATTGTCACAACTAATGGTTATGGTCATGGAGTAGGACTTAGTCAATATGGTGCTAATTTAATGGCAAAAGAGGGGTATAAGTATCAAGATATAATAAAAAAATACTATACTGGTGTTGAAATTAAAAAAATTTATGAATAATATTTAAATTAATGCTCACACTTATAAGTAAGAAGGGTGAGATAATGAAAAGATTAAAATTAAAAAGATGGGTAATACCGACAGTTATATTTACACTAACAGTATTAGCTGTAGTAGGAGTTTATACGACACTCCAAAATAAACCGAGTGAAGAGAAAAGTCCAGAAAGATATGTTATTAATCCAGTAGTAGAAGAAACAGAACCAGTTGTAAGTACAAATACAAACACAATGATTAAGCCTTATGAAAGTGACAAAGTAAGTATCAGTAAAAATTATTATGAAAAGGACAAAAGTGAAGATGAACAACAAAAATCTTTAATTTACTATGAAAATATCTATATGCAAAATACAGGAATTTTATATAGTAGTGATGAAGAGTTTAATGTCATAAGTGTAACTAAAGGTGTTGTAAAAAATATCAAAGAAGATGAATTACTTGGATTTATCGTTGAAATTGAAAATGAAGAACTAGGTTTAACTTCTATTTATAAGAGTGTTGATAACATAAGTGTAAAAATGGGAGATTCTGTAGAACAAGGTCAAATTATTGCTACAAGTGGAAATAATGCTTTATCAGAAGAAAAAGATAACTGTTTACATTTTGAAACATTATTAAAAGGTGTTAGAACTAATCCTTTAACTTTATATGATGTAGATTTAAATAGTTTAGGATAATGAAAACTAATTCACTTATTTTATACTTTTATGGTAAAAATCTTTTCTTTAATTATAAAGATATTGATTATAAATGTAATTTTAAAAGTATAAATGATGGGAAAATAGTTGATATTCTCTTGTTTCGCCAAGAGTTTGCCTATTTACTAAAAAAAAATAATATAAATAATAATCTTATTGGAGACAATCTACTATATATATCGATTTATGATAGTTATTTGGAGTTAGTTATGCTAAAAGAACTTTTTAAAGAATTTAATTTTAAAACTGTAAAAATTGTTTCTTTAGAAAAATTTTTAGATAATCATACATATTTATTAATTTCTAAAAATGTTATAGTAGTTAGTAAAAACTATAAGACAGTAATTAATTCTTGTGATAAAAATGTAGTAGAATTATTTCTTTTAAGTTTAGTAAAAGAACGAAAAATTAAAAATGATTTATATATAATTAAAGAAGTAAATGATGAATTAGGTAAATATTTAAAACAGACATTTAGAATGTATTCTATATATAATCCTAAAGACTATATATTTGCCAAATTTTTAAAAAAAGTTACAAAAATGTAGCTTTTTTCTATTTCCATGATATAATCTAAGTAAATGGAGATGGTGTAATGAAATTGAATATTCGTGGTAATAAAATAGAGATTACCGATGCAATGAAGAAGCATATTGAAAGTAAACTTGCGAAACTTGATAAGTATTTTGAAAATCCAGATGATATTAAGGCTAGCATTGTTGTAAGAGTTAAAGATTTAGAGCAAATAGTGGAAGTTACTGTTCCAACGACAAAGTTTACTCTAAGAGCAGAAGAGTCACATGAAGATTTCTATGCTGCTATTGACTTGATGGTTGATAAGTTAGAAAGACAAATTAGAAAGAATAAGACAAGATTAAATGATAGATACAGAAATGTTGAAGTAGCAGAATTTAATTTTAACTATGAACTTTCACAAGATGAAGAAGAAGCAGTTGAAAAGATTGTTAAAAGAAAAAATATTAGTATGAAGCCAATGGATGAAGAAGAGGCGATGCTACAAATAGAGTTATTAAATCATGATTTCTTTGTCTTTAAAAATGTCGATGAAGAGTGTGTATCTGTTCTTTATAAAAGAAAAGATGGCAATTTTGGCATAATCAATGTGAAATAGGGCGAGGGCTCTTTTTTAATGCAATATAATAAGAGAAAATTATTTTGATTTTAATAGAAATTAGTATATAATGAAGTTAGAAATGAGTGAAAATATATGGATAGTATAAATAATATAGATACGAATTATATTGCCTTATTGAAAAGGAAACTTTTAGTAGAATTAGAAAATTTGAAATTAAGAAACGAAGAATTAGAAAAAATAAAAAATATTTTTATTTATGATAATGAACTAATAGAAAAGGCTAAAAGAAGTAAAAATAAATTAAAATATAACTGTTTAAATCTTGTAGCATATTCTATAGAATCAATACTTAGTCCTTATCATAAAGAAGATATGGATTTCTTTGCAGAATATTCAGAAGAAGAGTATAAAGGTAAAGAATATATTATTGAGTTTTTATGTGATATGGCGGTAACAGAAGAAACTTTACAAAATGAAAATTACAGAGAGTTTTGGTCATTAATGAAAACGGCTAAAAGTGCAAAAAATGCTGAATGTGCCTCTTTCGTTGTAAATTCTTTACCCCCACATGAATCTCCCTATGAATTAGAAGATGTAAAATTAATAATAAATGCTAAAACAAATGGAATTGCTATTGCTTTAAAAAATGTTGCTCTATCTGAAAAGTCTATAAAAAGCGGATACCATAGTGAAACCATGAAACTAATTTTTAAAACTAAATCGGATTCCCTTGCAAGTTGTATAAGTTTTTTTGCAGATTCTTATCAAATCTCTTATAGAAAGTATAAAGATTTTATAAATGCAGTGGCAGCAATAGAAATAGAAAGTATTGCTCATGAATATGAAAATTTAGTAAGAGATTTTTCTTTGTTTAAAGGTAATGATTATGATTTAAATGGTTTAAAAATAATAGCAAAAATAAAGTCTGAAACATTAGATAAATATATACTTGATATTTTATATAGTTTTGATTCTTCTTTATCTATGAAAGAGAGATTTGAAAAAGTAGTTGTTTTTGTTTCAAACTATTGTGATTTAGATAGTATAGACGTTTCTTCAGCATATAACGCAGCTATTGCCGAGGAAAGACCTTCTATTGTTCCAAAAAAGATTAGAATAGATTAGGTTTATTATACTTTCTTAGTCTTTAAGAAAGTTGTAAAAAATGTTTTCTGTTCTATATAAAAGAAAGATGACGATTTTGGTATAATCAATGTGAAATAAAACCTTATAAGAGTAGTTGTAAATTTTTTTAAAACGTTAATTTTGAAAGAAGGAATTTGATATGTTTAGAAATACTTATGTTGAAGTAAATTTAAAAAATATTAAATATAATGTTAAATTATTAATTGATAGGTATAATAATTATGTCTATCATTTTGGAGTTGTAAAAGCAGATTGTTATGGTCATAATGATTTGCCTGTAGTAAAAGCTATAGTTGAAGCTGGTTGCAATTATTTAGCAGTTGCTACTTTAGACGAGGCCTTAGATATAAGAAAACAATTAAAAGATGTTCCGATATTATGTTTAGGTATTATCGATGTTAAATATATTCCTTTATGTGTAGAGAATAACATAACCATCACTATAAGTAATTTAGATTATTTGAGGAAAATTGACTCTTCAATTGACAATTTAAAAGTACATATAAAAATTAATACAGGTATGAATAGACTAGGCGTTGATAACAAAGAAGAATTTAATAAAATTTATTGTCTTATTAAAGAAAAAAACTTTATATTGGAAGGAATATATACGCATATATATAATGTATATAGCAAGGAAAATACATTAAAACAGCTTTCTCAGTTTGAGTTAATAACTAGCGATATTAATTTAAAAGAAATACCCATTATTCACGTTGGTGCTAGTGAGGCGACAGAATTTTTCCCTAAAAGAGATTATGTCAATGGTTGCCGTTTAGGAATTGCTATGTATGGATTAATCGACTATAAGGATATTGAATTTAAATCTACTTTTAGTTTATATAGCGAAGTTATTCAAATAAATACAGTTACAGATGGAACAGTAGGATATAATGGTGCTTATAAAGTAGAGCAGACAGAAAGAATAGCAGTAGTTCCTGTTGGTTATGCTGATGGATTAATTCGTAAAAATACAGGAAGAATAGTATTTATAAATAACAAAGAATATAAGATAGTTGGTAATATTTGTATGGATATGCTTTTTATTAAAGTTGATGATGATGTTAAAGTTGGAGATAAAGTTACAATTATAAAAGATATTGAACATATTAAACAAATAGCAAAATATTTAGATACAATTACTTATGAAGTAATATGTTCAATTGGGAAAAGAGTTTCTAGAATATATGTATAATTTTTGCTCTTGCTAAAAATAATTATTTTTGGTTAAATATAATTTATGGATGGTTTATGATGACACGAGAAGAAATAATGCAAGATATGAAATTTAGAGAAGCTTGCAGTAAATATGGAATATATTGGAGAAACTGCGAAGTTTATGAAGAGGTAATAGTATTAGATACTCCAATAACAGATTTATATGTTTTAATGGATAAAAATTATAATACGTTTTGTATAGATAAATTAAATTTCGAAGTTGAAGATTTAGAAGATTTTATTACTGAAAAATATGAAGTATATTGTAATTTTACAGATGTCGTACCTTATGGAGAAAATTTTGGTTATCCTTTTGAAGAATATACATTAAAAAATATTATAGATTTAGCTAGTAGAATTGAAGTGATAGAAACAAATCATGGGCATTCTTTAAGCATGCAAATTAATGGTGAGTGGTATAAAAGAGATGAAGAGGAATTAGAAGATTACTTTAAGTTATTATCTTACATTAAGTTTTTAGGTGAGGAGATAAAGCAATACTTTTTATTAAGTTATCATATGAAAGCTATGAGATTTGAAGTTCCTGATATTTATACTTATGTGAGGACAATAACAGGAAAGTTACTTGATTATGTATCAAATTGCACAGCCATTTCTAATCGTCCAATTCCTTCTGAATTTCTAAAATTTATTGGGCAGAGCTCTATAGAAACAGATATGAGTGGAATACTATATGATGCATTAAATTTATTGTTAAATGAAGAAGGATATGAAATAGATAAAGAAAATCCTGATAAAGTAAAAATAATAGACAATAATAAACATAGACCTGATTACTCAAAATTAGCAGTTGATTTATTAAGAATTCTAGATGTAACTGATGAGGAGTTAAAACAAACAGAAGAAGAGAATAGAACTTTAAGAAAAGAAAAAAACAGTGAAAACTTTAAATATTGGTTAAATAAAATTAGTGCTAAAACAGAATAAAAGATTAAAAAATAATTAAGTCGCTATAATGCGATTTTTTAGTGCTTGAGAATACCAAGTTACACTTTTTTAACAGAATGTCATAATGTGTGTATACAAATGTTATAAAAGAAAGAGCAAACGATGTTATAAAATTAAATGTAAATTTATAGGACAAAAGCCCATATACTATGTTATAATATCAATATTGGAGGAATTTTACATGGGATTATTTAGAAAATTAATTGACTCAGAATATAAAGAATTAAAAAAGTTTGAAAGTATCGCTAAAGAGATAGATGCTTTAAGTAGTGAGATGGAAACTTTAAGCGATGAAGAGCTTAAAGCTAAAACAGAAGAGTTTAAGCGTCAATTAAGTGAAGGAACTGATTTGGAAGAGTTAGTAGTTCCTGCTTTTGCCGTTGTCCGTGAAGCAGCATTTAGAGTTATTGGCGAAAAACCTTATTTTGTTCAACTTATTGGTGGACTAGCAATTCACTATGGTAACATTGCTGAAATGAAAACTGGTGAAGGAAAAACTTTAACAGAAACAATGCCAGCATATTTAAATGCCTTAACTGGAAAAGGTGTACATATTGTAACAGTAAATGACTTCTTAGCTAAACGTGACTCGGAATGGATGGGAAATGTCTTTAGATTTTTAGGTTTAACTGTTGGTTTAAATATGAGAGAGTTAAGTCCAAAAGAAAAGCAAGATGCTTATAACTGTGATATTACTTATTCGACTAATAACGAAATAGGTTTTGACTACTTAAGAGATAATATGGTAATAAGAAAAGAAGATAGAGTTCAAAGACCTCTTAACTTCTGTATTGTTGATGAAGTGGACTCTATTCTTATTGATGAAGCAAGAACGCCATTGATTATTAGTGGTGGTAAAGTAAATTCAGCTAACCTTTATAAAGATGCTGATCGTGCTGTTAAAAAACTAACAGAAGAAGATTATACAATTGATGAAAAAACAAAAAATGTTTCTTTAACAGAAAAAGGTAGTGAGGCCTTAGAAAAACATTTTAACTTAGATAATTTATATGATATGGATAACTCAATGTTAGTTCATCATATTAATCAAGCCTTAAAAGCAAATTATGGTTTTAAAATAGATGTTGACTACGTAATTGAAGATGATGCAATTATTATCGTTGACCAATTTACTGGACGTTTAATGCATGGAAGACAATTTTCTGATGGGTTACATCAAGCTCTAGAAGCTAAAGAAGGTGTAACAATTAATGAAGAAACAAAAACAATGGCAACAATAACATTCCAAAATTTATTTAGAATGTATAATAAATTAGCAGGTATGACAGGTACTGCTAAAACGGAAGAAGAAGAATTTAGAAGTATTTATAACATGTATGTTATTCAAATACCAACTAATAAACCAGTTATAAGAGAAGATTTGCCAGATTTAGTTTATGCTACAGCAAATGGTAAATATAAAGCTATAGTTAATAAAATTAAAGAGATACATGAAACTGGGCAACCAATCTTAGTTGGTACTATATCTGTTGAAGCTAATGAATATTTAAGTTCATTACTAAAAAAAGCTAATTTAAAACATGAAGTCTTAAATGCCAAGAATCATGAAAGAGAAGCTGATATTATTGCTAAAGCTGGTGAAAAAGGTGCAATTACTATTGCTACTAATATGGCTGGTCGTGGTACCGATATCAAACTTGGCGAAGGAGTAAAAGAACTTGGTGGATTGTGTGTAATTGGAACTGAAAGACACGAATCTCGTCGTATTGATAATCAGTTACGTGGACGTTCTGGTCGTCAAGGAGACCCTGGTATGTCTCAATTCTATGTCTCATTTGATGATGACTTAATGCGTAGATTTGGTACAGATAAAATTAAACAAATGCTAATTAGTGTTGGCTTTACTGATGAACAATCAATTAGAAGTAAAACATTTACAAGAAGTATTGAAACTGCTCAAAAGAAAGTTGAAGGAAACAACTATGATATGAGAAAGTCTTTGCTTGATTATGATAATGTAATGAATGAACAAAGAGAGATTATTTATTCAAGAAGAAATGAAATTTTAGAGCAAGAAGATATTGAGGAAAGAACAAAAGAAACATTTAATTCAGCTATTAAATATTTAGTAGATAATCACATTGAACCAGAAGGTTATATTACAGATGATGATAAGAGTGAAATCGTTGAATATATAAATACTAATTTAGTTAAGAAAACTAAAATTGAAGTAGATGAACTAAAAGACTTTAAAAAGGAAGATGATATTACATCATTCTTAGTTACAAAAGTAGTTAATGATTACAATGAAAAAATGAACGAAGTACCAGATGAAATACAACATGAGTTTGAAAAAGCTATTGCTTTAAGAGTAATCGATAATGCTTGGGTTGACCATATTGGAGCAATGGAACATTTAAGAGAGGGGATTGGACTTCGTGGATATGCACAAACAAATCCATTACAAGCTTATACAATGGAAGGTTATGACTTATTTGATAGATTAATGCAAAATATTGAATCGAATATTTCTATCTTCTTACTTAAAGCAGAAATAACTCAAAATACAGAAAGAAAACAAACTGTTAGAGGAAATGCTGGAGATGGAAAGTATAAAGTTAAAAGAGACCCTAAGAAGGTTAATAAAATAGGAAGAAATGAACCTTGTCCTTGTGGTTCGGGTAAGAAATACAAACAATGTTGTGGAAAGTAAGGTAAAATAAGAGAAAAGTAAAAAATCAAAAAGGTAGCAAATTTGTTGTTTGTCAACCAATTGAATAAAATGTGGACAAAATCCATTGAAATTAAAGGATGTCAGCAAAAATAAATCTGTTGACATCTTTTATTATTGAAAGGTTGTAATATAATGAAAGAGTTAAAAAATTTAATTAATTCAGAAACTGTTGATAAAGAATACCATAATAAAATTTTTGGCAATAATATATTTGAAAATTTATATACAAAAGTAGATTTAAATAAATATTCCGATTTGAAAAATAAAATATACTGGATGAGTTTATTGATATATAGAATATCTATGATAAATTATTTAAGTTTATTAAATAAAGATATTGATATAAAAAATCAAACTATTAATATCAATAAAAATAACTTGATAGTTTTTCATTTATCGATGAATATTACCAGTGAAATTTGTAAGCAATTTAACAATAGCATTATTTATCCATCATACACTTCCTTATTATGTAGACAGATAATAGAGCAAATATGTTTTATTAAAGAGATGGAATCTGAAAATATAGATGTAAAACTTATAGTAGAAACAGCTATAGAATCATATAATAAACAATTAAGGGCAAATAGTTTAAATATTAAAGGATTGAATAGTACAAATAAAGGATTGTTAAAAGTTTTTAAAGATAAGAAATCTTATGGTAAACTCGCTAATAAATATAAATATGGATATATGTATAATTTCTTTTCTGGTGATATACATTTATTATCGCAAATTGATAAATTAATACCTTTTAATACAAATCATTTAAAAGAATATTTTGATATATATCTTAATTGCATTTTAACTCTTCTAAAAGAATGGATTTATGTCAAGTTTTTAGACACATTTTTGTAGACAAATTACAATGTGACAT
>CAOJRP010000011.1 GCA_948442015.1 uncultured Erysipelotrichaceae bacterium | reverse complement strand
ATACTGAAAGCAACCGAGTTTAAGCCCCGCTGCTCTGCGGCGGGGTAGTTAACAAGACATATCTTTAGAAAAAGAAATTGATTTAGATATAATAAGTAATAATAATATTTTTGAAAATAAAGAAGTTCAAGAAAAGCAAATGGAACAACAAAAAGAAATAAAAGAACCGATTAAGAAAGAAATTACAATAAGTGCCGTTGGAGATTGTACTTTAGGATTAGATGATGATTATGGGTATCAAAACAGTTTACCTGATGTATTAGAACAGAATGAACATGATTATAGTTATTTCTTTAGTGGTGTAAAAGATGTTCTTGGAAATGATGATTTAACCATTGCTAACTTGGAAGGACCTTTTACCACAAATGAACAAAAAAGAGATAAAAAGTTTACTTTTAAAGGTGATTTAGATTATCCAAATATTTTACTTGTAGGTAGTGTTGAAGCTGTAAATCTTGCTAATAATCATACATATGATTATGGGGAAAAAGGATATCTAGATAACCTAATAGCATTAGATGAATATAATGTTCCTTATTTTGGTTATGATAATTATTTAATTGAAGAAATAGATGACATTAAAATAGGAATGGCAGGAGTACTAGGATGGACTGAAGAAGAAGCGCAAAAGGAAACAAAAAAAGCTATAACTTATTTCAAAGAAAATAATGTAGACTTAATTATTATGACATATCACTGGGGAATTGAAAGAAAAGACAAACAAAATAGTATTCAAGAAAATATCGCTCGTTATGCTATTTCCGAAGGTGCAGATTTAGTTTTAGGACATCATCCGCATGTATTACAAGGTATTGAGTTTTATGAAGGAAAATATATTGTTTATTCTTTAGGTAATTTTGTTTTTGGTGGTAATAAAAATCCAAGTGATAAAGATACGATGATCTTTCAAATTACATA
The DNA here is from genome assembly GCA_948442015.1 of uncultured Erysipelotrichaceae bacterium. Classification (GTDB taxonomy): domain Bacteria; phylum Bacillota_I; class Bacilli_A; order RF39; family UBA660; genus CAOJBM01. The sequence continues at coordinate 47,489 of CAOJRP010000011.1, read as the reverse complement.
TTCTTATGAAAATGACATTTTAAAAGATACATCTATAAATATTATTCCTTGTTCATTATCTAGTGTCCAGGATAAAAATGACTATCAACCGACTATTTTAGAAGGTGAAGAAAAAGAAAGAGTATTAAATAAAATTTTTAAATCTAGTACAAATTTAGAATATATAGATTAATTTTTTAATATTTTATATTATAGTTTAAGAAAAAAGGAGAAAAATTATGTTAGAAATTGAACAATTTATTAATTACATTAAAGGGTATTTAGATGATGATTATAGGGAATATATTGATTTTGTTGGGGCAGAGTACTATTTAACTCATGGAGGTTGCTATGAATTTGCTAAAATAATTAAGCATTTTATTCCAACGACTATTTTTTATCGTAGTAATCCTGGTTCTTCCAAATACAAGGATTATATTATTGTTAAAATAGGAAATTATTTCTATGATGCAGAAGGTGAAATATCAAAAGAAACTGTTTTATCAGATTTTTATGTAGTTAGCGATGAAGAAGAAAAAAGTCTAGCAGATTATATAGGAAATTTTGAAGTAAATGTAGAATATGAGCAAATTGATGAATTAATCATCAAAGAAACGGAAACAGTTATTGCGGAATCTCCTAATGAAGGTATTGATAAGCTTATCAATACCATAAATAATCATTTATTAAATGAAGACACAATAAAAGTATTAAAAAAATAAGAATAAATTAGAAATCACAATATTTAATGGTAAAAATCAATAAACAAAAAATTATTACTCACTTAACATTAATTCCCAAGGATCTTTGGTAATAACTTTATAAGTTTCATTATATTTATGCTCTAATTGAATTAATTCATTATAATAAAATCCAAATAAATCAAAAGAGTATTCTGCTGTTTTCTTTAAATTGCAAATTAGTCATATAATGTTTTAATAAACTTAAGTTAGGATCAATAGAAAGTATTATAATAATGGCTTTTTCTTCCCATGTTGGGTAATTAAAAAATTCTTGTTCTTCTTCTAATTGATAAGCTAGTAAAAAGTGATAATTTTTAACCTTGTAAGCTAAAAACCACTTGGATACTATCTCTTTTAATTCGTTTATTCTTTCTTCGGAAATTCCTTTAAATTCACGTTCTTTCATAGATAAAATTCTAAAAAAGTAATCTTGTTCAAAAGAAACATTTAAACTATCACTTAAAAGGAATTTATTAAAATAAGCTTTTTCTATTTCAACAAGAACATCTTCATAAAAACCAAACAATTTAATTGATGAACTTTTTAAAACTTCTCTTTGTTTTTGAGTAAGTTCTTTTTGCAATAAAACAACTGGTTTTTGATTATCTTTTTCTAAAACACCAATTTGGGAAGTAATTAGTTCTAAATAAGTATTATATAATAAAGCGTCTCTATCAAATATTAAGATAATGAATAAACACAATTTATCAAAAAAATCTTTGCTTTTTGTATAATTATCTTTATGGATATAAATAAGTTCTGTAAAATTATCATAAGGAGATTTGTCTTTTGTTAATTGTCTATATATATTTGCTTTATCAAGTAATTGTTGATAACATTTAGAATCGATATTCTTAAATCGTTTAAATAGCTTAAAATTTTTTCCTAAATTATTTGTAATATTACTCATATAAAATCTCTCATTTCGTATAGTTTATTATAGTAGGTTTATATTTTAAAAGCAAATATTTTTATAAAAATCGACATAATTCGACAAACAAAAGCTAAAAAATATTATATAATAATCGAAGGCAGTATAGAAGGAGACAATATGAAAAATAAAAATTTAGAAGTAGATTATTTAGAAGGGTATAAAATATTTCAAGATGAAGAGATTGCTAGATTAGAAAGAAAATATGGTAGTGTATTAAGTATAATTACAAAAGATGAAACTATGGGAATAACAGTTACAATTAATGATTTAAAAAATTTAAATCATGCTTTAAGACAAACTTTAATTTTATTTCCTAATAAAAAGCTAATCGTTACAGCAGGGGTTTTACAAGAACAATACTTTAATCCTGATGATAATTTTGTAGCAACATATTTATATTTAACAAACTATTGGACGCAAAATCAAGAATTAGCTAATCCAATATTTAAAAAAGTATTTGTAAGTGAAAGTGCATAAAACTTAAAGATTTTAAGTTTTTTCTTATGATATAATGAAATTGCAACCAAAACGCAACAAAAAACAACCTAAAATTGGTTTTATGCAACTGGGGTTCGTAGTAAATTTATTGTGAGGTGAGAAGAATGAAGTTTAGTGAAAAATTACAAACTTTAAGAAAAGAAAAAAAGATGAGCCAAGAAGACTTGGCACAAGAACTAGATGTTTCAAGACAATCAGTTAGTAAGTGGGAATCAGGGACTACATATCCTGAAATGGATAAGCTTTTAGCATTATGCAAAATATTTAATTGCAGTTTAGAAGATTTAACCAATGATAATATATCAAAAATTAATGTTCTATCAGATGAAAAAATATTACCTAACTTGGTTAATAATGTTAAAACAGAAGTTAAAAGAATTTATGAGGTCTTTGCTAAGATGGATTTTAAAGATTTTATTAAATTTTTAATTTATATGGGTTTTATGTTAATACTTATATCTTTATTATTTATTCCTTTTGATGGCTTTAGAAGGTTAATGAATAATATTTATCGTAATTTTGGAGCAGCTTATGGCTTATTATCAAGTATTACAAATTTAATAATATGTGTAATTTATTCTTTTATAGCAGTAGTTGTCTTATACTATGCATTTAAACTAAAGTATTTAGATAATGAAGTTAATGAAAATAATATAATTAAAGAGGAAAGAGTAACTAACATGGAAGTTTCCGAAAAAGAAGAGGTATCTTCTTTAGATGGAGAAAAGATAAAAAATAACTTAACTATAATTAAAACTAATAATCGTAGCGTTTTAGATATTATGGTAAATGCTATAATTATTTTTGTAAAAGGAGTAGTAGCTTTTTGTTCTCTTCCTTTTATCCTAACTTTAATTTGTCTATCAGGAGCTTTAATGTTAATAATATTTCTAATATTTAAAGGAATTGTAAGTATTGGTCTAATAATTTGTATTATTTCTTTAATACTTCTTAATATTTTACTTTTATATTTAGCATATTATTTTATTGTAGGTAAAAAGATTAAAATAAAAGCCGTTTTTATAACCTTTATTGTGGGTTTAGTTATCCTAGGCGGTAGTTGTGGTATTATGATTGGGGAACTATCTAAATATGAAATATTAGATGAGTTACCAGAATATTCTCTAATGACATCTAAGAATTATGAATATAACATGCAAGAAGATTTTTTCTTAGATACACGTATGTATGGATATTATTATTCTAATATAAAATATAAAGTAGATAACGCTTTAGGGAGTAAAGTTTTAATTGATTTAGAATATTATGATAAATATGTTAATTATGAGATTGAAGAGAATAAGCCTTATCTTTACGTAAATTTAGTAGATAGTAATTATACAAAACTATTTGATGAAGTCCTAACTAATTTAGAAAATAAAAAAATTTATAATTATGATAAATATAATAGATATAATATTACTATTACTGCAAGTGAAGAAAATATTATAAAGATGAAAGAAAATGAGAAACTTTATTACGATAAAATACATCAAGAAGATTACTATAATATGAGAGAAGAGCTAAAAGAAAAATACTGGGAACAATATCAAATAAAACTAGAAGAATACCAAGAACAAATTGAGAATCTAGAAGAAGAGATAAGTATATTAAAAGAACAAGTTAAATATGAATAAACTTTACAGCTATTTTTGTAAAGTTTATTTTTTGTTTACATTAATAAAACGTAAATGATGTATAATAAAAATAGAATAGAGGGATATAATGAAACCACAAGAAAGACCAATTCACATTGAGTGTAAGAAAGAAGATATTGCAAGTGTTGTAATAATGCCAGGAGACCCGTTAAGAGCTAAATACATAGCTGAAAACTTTTTAGATAATGCAAAACTTGTAACAAGTGTTAGAAATATGTTAGGGTTTACAGGAACATATAAAGGTCAAAGAGTAACTGTTATGGGGCATGGTATGGGAATGCCTTCAGTAAGTATTTATGCTTGGGAATTATTTCATTTCTATAATGTCGAAAAAATTATTCGAATTGGAACCGCAGGCGTTGTATCACCAGATGTGTTAGTACCCGAAGTAGTACTAGCTGATAATATCTATTCTGAATCAAATTTTGCTTTCCAATATAATGGATATGGCGGACATACTGTTAAACCGTCAGTTAATCTAAATAAGAAAATATTAGAAGTAGCCAAAAATAAAAATATGAAAATACATGTGGGAACCATAATGACTTGTGATGTCTTTGGTCCATATATTAATATAAATGCCGTTTTAGGAAGAATTCCTAGTGGTATAGAACCTCTTGCTGAAGAAATGGAAGCTTTTGGGCTTGTCCATGTTGCTAATAGTTTTCATAAAGAGGCCACATGTATGGTAACTGCCGTGGATTCCAAATTCTCGGAAGTAGTTTTATCTATAGAACAGCGAGAGACTGCTCTAAATGATATGATTACCTTAGCTTTAGACTCCCTAGTAGTCTAAAAAATAAAAAGGGGTGGCAAGTACTAATTCGCCACAAAATAAAACAAGGTTACTACAAAGATTACCTTGTTTTTTATTCACAAATTAAATCTTTTATATTAACTACATTTTGAGCTTGAAGCCCTTTAGCAGTTTCTACCAGATTAAATTCAACTTCATCACCTTCAGCTAAAGTTTTATAGCCATCTTTTACAATTGCAGAATAGTGAACAAATATATCTTCATTTTCCTTATATGCAATAAAGCCATATCCTTTTTCGTTGTTAAACCATTTAATCTTACCTCTCACTTGTAAGACACCTCACCTTCATTTAAAAACTTTACTAAAAATATGTTGTGAGCTCACTATTTACCTCATGCACGATTGTAATAATATCACAAAAAAATTATTTGTGTTAAGTTTGGTGATTTTTGGTAATTTTATGATGATTTTTGGTTTTTAATAGTTAGTGTTTGAACAAAAAACTCATCTATTATTTCCGTAATTAAATCAAATTTAGAATTTTTTGTTGCAATCTTTTTAGCTATTGCTAAACCATTACCATGTCTTGGTCCTTTATTAGTAAAACCTCTTAAAAATATTTTAGAACTATTAATAGGGTCATAGTAGTTATTAGCAAAAACTAAATTTATGTTTTCATTAACTAAATACATTTGAAAAGAGAAGGACTTGTTTTTAGAATGATTCAAAGCTTCTTTAGCATTATCAATAATAATTCCAATAACACTATATAACTCTTCTTTATCTTTAGTTGTTAATAATTTTTCATTTAAATAATTAATTTCTTTACTAACAATTGTTTCGATCTCAATATTATCTTCTTGCATTTCTTGAAATTTATAATCAATAAATTCTTTCAACCCTATAAAAGGAATACTACTTAGATTTTTAAAAGTCCAACTATCTAAAGTATCTAATTCATTTTTGTATTCAATTAATGAGTCAATGTATTCTAAAATTTTTTTATCAGTCTTCTTATTTAGCATATTTCTAATCATAATAAGTTGGTTTCTATTTTCATGAACACTAAAACGATATTCTTCTAAAAGTTTTTCTGTATCTTGAACATATTTCATGGTGTTTTTATAATCTTTAAATACATCTTTAGCATATAAAATATCTTTTATTAAATGGAGTAGGGCTGCTAAAGTAAAAATAACTAAAAAAGTAATATTTATAATCACATCTAAGTTTTTAATATTTAAACTTGGTATTTTTAAAAACAAGAGAAAAGTCCCTGTAATAAAAGCAAGAATAAAAGTAAAAATATTTCGAATTGCTAATTTACTATTTGAAACAAGGGCATCTTTAATTGAGTTGTTTAAAAAAGTAATTATAAAATAACTTATAACAATACCAATAATATGATAAATTAAAGAATTTGCCCAAAAAATAATTTCTTTATTAGAGCAAATATTACTATAAAGCATTATAATCGTTTCTAAAATGGAATCACTAATTACTAAGGATATATAATAAATTATAGCAATAAATAAATTTTTTCTATTTGGAACTCGAAAGAGTAATTTATTGAAAAGAAAAATTATCAAGATAAAAGAGAAAGTTCGGAAGTTTATAGAAGAAATATTGGAAATTAAAGCTAAGAAAAAAGCTATCCAAATAAATACAATTGTCTTTCTAAAATTTATTCTTCGAAAATTATTAAAAATTTTTTTGCTATTTAAATAGAGAAAAATAACTAAAATGAAAGCATAAATATAATTATTTAAAAATGTTACCATAATTTTTACTCCTTAACAAAGTCTCTTAATGCTTTTTTGCCATCTCGAGAAACTAAATCTGTTGAAATTCCACCAAAATCAATTGTATTATTTATAAAATCGATTGCTAAAATATTATCCGTGTTAACGATACAGCTACGACTACACTTTAGAAAACGATCATCATTTAAAATAGAAAAAATATTTATAATAGTGTCTTTAATTGTATATTTACTTCTTTTAGTAAAGACTGTTGCATAATTATCATTTAAGTTTTTTTCAATGTATAAAATGTTTTCATAAGGAACTTGATAGTATTCGCCATTATATCTAAAATTATAAGATTTATGGCAATTTATAATATTAAAAGCAACTTCCAAAGCATTTTCTAAATTATTTAAAATATTTTTATCTTTATTGATGAAATCTAGCATCAAAAGTCTGCTTGCAAATCCTTTATTTTTCAGTTCTTTATGACTACTACATATTATAATGGGGCTAGCCCAATCATTAGTATATCTTATTTCTCTTGCAAATTCTAATCCTGATTTTCCAGGTACTTCAATATCAATTATAAATATTTTTTTCCCATCTAAATTTTTTAAAGAAGACATTGTGTTATTAGTATATGAATTGATTTTCATTATTTTGTAAGATAAATTTTGGTTTAACATAAATTTATTAATTACATTAGAATACTCTTTTTGAGTTATTTTATTATCTTCATATATTATAAAATTTATCATTAAAATCATTCCTTATTTTTAAGATTTATGTATTACATAATAAGATAAGACAAGAAAACTATTTCTTAATTAACTTGTCTAAAACATTTGTAAACTCACTTTCAATTTCTTTTAATCTTTTTTCTGTTTTAGCTTCATAACGTACTGTTAAATTTGGACCTGTATTACTTGATCTTATTAAAGCCCAGCCATCGCTAAAGTTTACTCTTACACCATCTAATAAAATTGTATCATAATTTTTATTTTGGCAATATTCTTTAACTTTTTCAACGATCATAAATTTTTTATCGTCAGAAACAGGTATTTTTATTTCTGGTGTATTATAGTAATTATTAACACCATCTAACAATTCAGAAACTTTTTTATTGCTATTCGATAAAATTTCTAAAAGTCTTAAACCACAATAGATTCCTGAATCAAATCCTAAAAATCTATCATTAAAGAATAGGTGGCCAGAGTATTCGCCGCCAAAGGGCAAACATTCAGCTAGAGTAGTTGCTCTTGTAAAACTTGCTCCAGTTCGACAAATAAATGGTGTACCACCTAAAGCTAAAATATCTTCTTCTAAAGCTTTAGAACATTTTACATCGTATAAGAATGTCTTGTTTTGAACTGTATTAATAATACTACGAATAAAGATAATCATTAGTTTATCAGTGGGAACAATTTCTCCTCGTTCATTTACAACTCCAACTCTATCACCATCGCCATCAAAAGCAATTCCAACATCGGCATGCAGTTCTTTGACAGCTTCTTGAAGCATGACCATATTTTCTTTGACAGCTGGATCAGGATGATGATTAGGGAAACTAGAATCTGAATCTCCACAAATAACATGTAAATCAAGATTAAATTGTTCATAGATTTCTTTAGCAAATAGGGAAGTAGTTCCGTTACCACAGTCGATTACAACTTTTAATTTTTTTATCCCAAAACGTAAATTATCTTTTAAATAGCTTTTATAGTAAGGAAAAATGTCTAGTTCTTTAACAGAACCATTACCATTTAAGAAGTTTTTAGCTAGGGTATAATCACGGAAGTCATATACTTGCTTTCCTCTTGCGTTACCTAAGCAATCAAAACTAAATTTAAAACCATTATCATCTTTTGGATTATGACTAGCTGTTACCATAATACCAATAATAGCTTTTGTTTTAATACAGGCATAAAAATACATTGGGGTAGTTACTAAACCTAAATTTATTACATCACAACCGCTATCTGTTATTCCTCTAATTAAATTTGTAGCAAGACTTGGACTAGAGTAACGATTATCATATCCAACTACACATAATTTTTTTTCTAACTTTTCTTGAATATAAGAACCATAGCTTTTTCCTATAATGTAAGCTACGTTTTCGTTTACTTGACTAGGATAAACACCTCTTATATCATATTCTCTAAAAATACTAGTATCCACTTGGATCAACTCCTATCGTATATAATAATAACACATATTTGAGGAAATTAATAATTTTTAATATTTATATAAGTAAAGATAGGGCACTAAAAAAGGAATGATTAACTTCATTCCTAATTACTCATTATTAGAGTTTGAACTCGAACTAGAGCTTGAACTTGATTGATATTGTGCTAACAAACCTTGAATATATTTAGCATATTGATCTTTTAAATCAGAATCAACAATATCTAAATCATAATCTTTTCTTAATTCTTGTAATGCTGTAACTTGTACTTCTGGATTTTTAGTCATATATTCTTGCGCTAGAGTTTCTTTAATCGAATCAGTTAAGTTTTCTAAAGAATCTTTTTCTTTTGTATCTAGTCTAATAATTACATGATAACCTAATTCTGTAGTAATGATTTCGGTAGAGCATTCACCATCTTTTAACTTGAAAGCAGCATCTTCTAATTCCTTGTAAGTATCTCCAAGAGTTCCTTTATTGATATATCCTAGAGCACCACCATTTTCTTTCGTCGTTTCATCCATCGAATATTCTTTAGCTAACTTTTCAAATTCTTCTTCCTTATTAGAAGCTTTCTTAAGTTTATCAATAACTTCTTGGGCTTTAGCTTTAGCTTCTTCTTCAGCTTTAGTCTTATCTTCCGAAGCGGCATCATCTTTAACGTCTGGTGTAATTAAAATGTGGTTTACTTTGATATCTCCAACAACTTCATCTTTATAGTATTTCTTAATTTGCTTTTCAGTAATTTGTTCTTTTGAATAATCTTCCACAGCTAAATTTTGTAAGTAAGTTAAGTACATAGAATCTTTATATCCTTCAACTGTTGAAAAATTAGTGTAATATTGAATAGCATTAAGTAGGTCATCACCATAATATTGCTCAAGTTGTTCAATAGTAGAATCGGCATAGTCATTAGCTTCTTCTAACTTATCACTATATTTTTCTTCTAAGATTTTTTTATCAATCATATTAAGTAGTGATTGTAGTGCATAGTTTTCTTTCATATCATTATAAAGATCATTAGCACTAATTTTAACTCCATCCTTTAATTCTACTACTGCTTCATCACCATTCGATAAAGTCGGTATCTTCTTTCCACACCCTGATATCATTACAACGCAAAGGGCTAGCATAACAATTTTCTTTTTCATGTTTTCCTCCTTTAACATAAATAAATTATATCAATAATAAAAATAAATTACAAGAAGAACACTCACAAAACAATCATTTATACCATACACTATTAATGAAAAGACAAATAAAGGAGGAATGATTTATGAATAATAATTGTGGTTGTAACAATTTAGGACCTGCTATTATCTTAGTATTATTTATCTTATTAATTATCATTGTAGGAGCATTCATTTAGTCTTTTAAGTTTCGGAGGTGTCCAAAATGGCATGTTGTAATAAAAAAACTACTAATAATTGCAATAACAATAATTTTTTAGCTAATGGTTTTATAATTATTGTGCTTTATATATTATTAGCCATCATATTTAGTAGTTTTATTTTCTATTAAGAAGGAGATAAAATTCTTCTTTTTATTTGTAAAGAAGTATCTTGTTATTTTTTGTTATATAAAGTATAATTAATTAGCTAGTAGGTGATATTATTAAAATAGATTTAAGCAAAGTTAATAGTGAAAATTCTCTTACAATTGATACAATATTATCTTTTAAAGATGAATATATTAGTAATACTCCTATAAAAAAACTAGATGATGTAGTTGTTAAAGGTAAAATATATTATAGTGTTACTTTAGAAATAGTCATAGATGTTATAGTAAAGGGGAGTATGATTTTACAAGATGCCATAACTTTAGAAGAAATTGATTATCCTTTTGAAATACATATAAATGAAGTAATTGACGAAAATAATGAAAATTTGCAAGATTATTCACTAAATTTAACAAATACACTTGATATTATGAGTTTTTTATGGCAAAATATTGTATTAGAGGTTCCAATCCGAGTTAAGAAAGAGGAGAATGAAGATATCTCTTTGAAAGGTGAAGGTTGGGAACTAGTAGATGAAAATACTAAAAAAGTAGATCCAAGTATGTCGCCATTTGCGACGTTACTGGAAGAAGGGAAGGAGTGATATTATGGCAGTTCCTTTTAGAAGAACAAGTAAAACTAAAAAAAGAATGCGTCGTACTCACTTGAAAAAGACAGCTAGTGAAGTGGTAGCATGTCCTAAATGTGGTGAAATGATAAAACCACATCGTGCATGTACTAAATGTGGTTACTACAAGGGTAAAGAAGTAATTAAAATAAAAGAAGATGAAGAATAATAAACTACAGTCTAGTAGTTTTTTCTTTTTTATGTTATAATTCTAAACATAAGGTAGGTGTTGATAATGAAGTGTCCAAAATGCGAAGCGGTAAATAAAAAAACTGATGAGAGATGTAAAAAATGTAATGCATTACTTCATGAAGAAATAAAAGAAGAAAAAATAATAGAGGAAGAGGAAGTAAGATTAGAAGAGCCTTCTCAAATTGTAGTAGAAGAAACAATTAAAGTAGAAAAGAAAAAGAAAAGACCATTTAGAAAGTTTCTTTTAGCAATTAGAATAATAATCTTTTTGTTAATTATTTCTGTAATTGGCTTAGTTGTTTATATTTATGTTTTATTTGATTATAATAAATATTATGAAGATAATATGTCTCGTTATTATGAAACGGAAAATAAACAGTATTTAAATAGCATTAAATTATTATTTAAGGTATATCGGTTAGATGATAGTAAAATAAGTAAAATGCAAGATAAAGGTTTAGATTTGGCTTCGTTATGGATTGATGAAGTAAAAAATAATGAATATACTTCTAAAGAGGAATATAGTGAAGATTTAAATTATTTAGAGCGAACAATTACTTCTTTATATAATGAAACGGAATATGAAGGTCACACAGCAATTAGTAAAAAATCTTATAATTCTTTGTCTTTCTCAATAAAAGATTTAAAGAATAGTTTAGAAGAAAGTGAAAATGAAAATTTAAATGGAGATAATCCTTTAGAAAAAATAGATTATGATGTTTCAAAATTTGATGAGATTGATATTAATAAAGCTTTAGCTTTATTTGATCAAAAAGATTTAGCTGTTGTATATATGGGGAGAGAAACTTGTCACTTCTGTGTTCAATACGTTCCAATAATTACAAGTGTTCAAGAAGAACTAGGCTTTAAAACTTATTATTTAGATACTTTAAAAATGGATGTTACAAATGAATCATATAATAAATTTATAGATAAATTAGATAAAAAGTATGAATTAGATGGTGAGAATATGACTATTGGAGAATTCTATAAAACTTATGGTTATACTCCAATAACTCTAATTATCAAAAATGGTAAAATGGTTGATGGTCATATTGGATATATCGAAAAGGATGTTTTAACTGAACTAGTGAGCAAATATTTATAAGAGTTTTAAACTCTTTTTTCGTGTGAATAAAGTAGTTTATTAAAATAAAATTTAGAACTTAAATACGGTTATAAATATTGCTGTTATTTAAATTCCAAATAAACTGATTTTTTAAAGATATGATTATTTAAAGTGCCATCTGCTTTAAGTAAATCTTCATTATTAACTAAAAAATATTTATGATATAAGTAATCAACACCTTGCTCACTGACAGGGTCATCCCAAGTAAGGTCTAGATGTAACCATTTGCCATCAACATAAACAGCATTCCAAACATGTGTTTCAGAAGCAACTTTATAATTATCAAAACCAAGTTTGGTTAAAAATATCGCCATCGCATCTGCATATCCACCACATATGGCATAGCCTTCAATTAAAGGACCGTAAGCAATGTTAGAATGATAATCACTTTTGCCTGTTTGATTCTTTTCTACATCATATTTAGAATTATTAATAATATAATCGTGAATAGTTAATATTTTTGTTTGATCATCCATATCAGCTGTTATTTTTTCGCTAATTATAGAATTAACTTTTTCGTTGATTGCTTTTTTTAGCTCTTCATCATAAAGTCTCGTAATTTTAATTGTAACTTCCCCAGATTCTTCAAAAATGGTTTTAAAACTATCAAAGTTATTATATGGATGAGTATAGTTATTAATATGAGTTAATAATTCATTGTCATCGCTTATTTCTTTTATATCTTCGATGCAATTACCATATTCATCTGGACAATAGAAAGTAAACGTTTCATAACCATTATTAATAACACTATAAAAAATATTAATTAAATCTTGTCTACTATATGGTATAAAATCTTCACTAGGTTTTAAAAATAAATATTCTTTCTTTTTAGTATATTCATTACTAGGAGGAATAACTATTTTAGGAGTTTCTTTTAAGAAAGAAGCAATGTATTCTGTAATCGTATCCATTTTTATAATAACAACTATTAAAGCTACTAAAAGTAATATAGGTGTTATCACATTTTTAATTATCTTCATTAAATCACCAATACAATCTTAGCACATAAAAAAGAAGTAGACAACTACTTCATATTTTTAACTTTACTATTTAATCTTGATTTTTGTCTAGCGGCTGTATTCTTTTTAACAATACCTTTGCTAACAGCTTTATCGATATTTTTTTGAACATCTTTAACGGCTACAGAAGCAGCTTCTACATCTTTAGTTGCAATAGCTTTTTCACATTTTTTAATACTATTTTTTACTCTTGCTTTCAACTCATGATTAGCTTCAGTTTTTTTAGCTATAACTTTAACAGCTTTCTTAGAACTTTTAATATTTGGCATTCTTTTCGCTCCTTCCTTAAATACACTAAAGATTATACCAAGAACATTAATGTTTTTCAAGTAGTAACCCTCATTTTCAATAATATGTCTTTTTTTAAAGAAAATGAAATAGTTAGACAAAAACCAACATTTATTTTCTTTTTTTTATTATATTTTATAAAAGGTGATAATATGGGTAAATTTAAAGCTAAGAAAAAAAATAAATGGCATATAGTAATAATTTTTATAATTATAGCTTATGTTAGTTTTAAAATAACTTATAGTATTCTTTTTAATAAATTAATAAATAAATATATTGATAATAGTAAATTTATCTCTTATTTAGTTAACAATTCGGTTAATAATATTTTAGAAACAAAAGAATTAAAAGATGTAGTGACAATTAATTTACAGGAACCTTTTCATCTTTTAAATTATAATTTTAGTAATCTTATTGAAATAAAGGAAGAGAAGGAAGAAGAGAAAGTTACAACGGTTATTGAAGACCCGAATCCTAAAGTTATAGAAGAACCTATAATATATTTGTATAATTCTCATCAATTAGAAAGCTATTATAGTGATTATTTAGAAAGCTATAATATAACTCCAACTGTGATGTTTGCAAGCTATATTTTAAGAGAAAAGTTAAATGATTTAAACTTAAAGACTATCGTGGAAACTAATAGTGTTAAGGAAGTATTAAATCAAAATAATTGGAATTATGCTTATTCTTATGATGCTAGTAAAATATTAATGACTAATGCTAAAAGTAATAATCCAAGTTTAAATTATTTTATTGATATTCATCGAGATTCTTCTAAAAAGGGTCAAACTACTACTACAATTGATAATAAAAGTTATGCCAAGATATTATTTGTAATAGGGAAAGACCATGATAATTATGAAAAAAATTTAGAATTTGCTACTAAAATAAATGAAAGATTAGTAAATTATAATGAGTCCTTATCAAGAGGAATAATTGCTAAAGGTGGTGTAGGAGTTAATGGGATATATAATCAAGACTTTAATTCTAATACAATTTTAATTGAAATAGGAGGAGTAGATAATACAATTGAAGAAGTTACTAATACACTAACTCTCTTATCTAAAGCAATTTTTGAAAGTATAGGTGAAAATATTGCGTAAAGAAAATAAATATCATCATTTTTGGCGACTTTTTTTTCTTTTGTTTATTGTTTATGTAGCACTTTTTATTTCGGTAGAAAATGGATATTATGAAAGACAAAATGCTAAAAATACAATTTTAACAGAAGAGAAGATTAGAGAGTTTGAAAATGATGTTAAAAATAATAAAGAAGTTGATATTAAAGATTATTTAGAGGAAGAACATCAAGATTATTCATCTGTCACTAGTAAGTTTGCCGTTAAATTATCAAATGGTATTGAAAAGATTATGACAAAAGGAATTGGGAGTACTATTTCTGTCTTGAAAGAACTATTTTCGTAAAATAATGTCTAATTCTAGTTAAATTTTTTAAAAATTATTGAACATAAAAAAGGCTGATATTATAATAATTATAAGATAAGGAATGATGCTATGAAAAAGAAAATGAATAAAAAAGGTTTTACTTTAATTGAATTATTAGCTGTTATTGTTATTTTAGCTATTTTGATTTTATTTGCGATGCCAGCTGTTATGACTTTAATGGAAAGAGCTAAAAGAAATTCTTTTAAAACAGAAACGATGAAAATTTTAGATAATGCTGAGACAGCTTATGCTGATAAAGCAATGAATGGTGAAACTAAGTATTATACAGAAGGTGGTAAAAGGGTTCATTATTTATGTATGACGCTCCAAGATTTATATTCTGAAGGATATAGTAAGAAAAATTTTGATAAGGCTGGATATAAAGGGATTGTTGAGATAATTATAACTCCAACAGGAACACCAGTATATGGTATTAATATTACTAATGGAACTTATTCTTTTGTAGCAGCAACAAGAGATAAATTGCAAGATGATGGAGTAGAATTAGGTAGTGAATCAAGCTTAAGTAGTTATTCAGGTAAAAATTTAGAGACTTGTCCAACTAGCAGTGGTAAAGAAATATCTAATGCTCCAATTGTTAGTCGAAATGACTATGAAACTGGTGCATTAAATCCATCAAAGTTTTCAAGATAATCTGTAATAGGTTATTTTTTTTCACATTTTGACATTAAATTAAAAATTTTTTGAATTTATCAATTTTTGGATTATCTTCAAAATATTAAAACAATAATTAAATTTTTGCTTAGCAATAATCTAAAATCGTGATTTTACAAGTTCTTTTTCATGTGTTATCACTTAAGACGAGAGTAGAATGTCGAGTTTGCCTTTTTTCTTATTTCCTTTTTAAGGGTTGGTTGATTATCAATTACTTTAGGAAGTATTTTTATGAAGAAAATGAACAGAAGTTTGTTAGTAATCATAAAAATATTATTGTTTATTATAATATGGTAAATATTGGACCTAACAAAAGGCTCCGAGCAATCGCTCGTGTCTTTATAATTAGAGTGTTGCAAGGTGCAGTTTCTGCTATATCGAATTATTATAGTTTAGAAAACGGACGCGCTTTTGGTTATGTTGGAGCTAGAAATGGTCAAATTCTTACCTGTACTGCCTATAACACTGCAACAGTTTGTCCTACAGATGATTATTATACTGATGATTTGTATTTACTTAGAAGTTTGAATTGGGATATGGAGGATATTTTTCACGGGTTAATTGCGTCCCGAACATGGAAAGATGTTAGAAACTTACAAATTAAAAGGTTTGATGGCAACCTTTACTATTATACAGAAGAAGACCTATTAATAAATAATGTTGCTAAAGAAGTTGGAGGACGTGTAAAAATTATTGTCGATTTTTCTTCTAAAATATTGGTTGAAGGTGGTAATAACTCAAGAGATAATCCGCTTCGAGTTTCTTGTTTGGGTTGCTAAATAGTTTCTACTTTTCTCGTAATTAAAATACCTAGTATTAAAGCAATCAAACAAGACAAACTAAAATAATTAGGGATTAAAATAATAATACTAGCTAACATCATTCCTAAGATAAAACTTTGGAAGTTCTTTTCAAAGTTTTTCAACATATAAGAAGAGAATTTTGCTCCAAAATAAAAGCCTAGTATATCGAAAGTAAAATAACATAATAGTGGAATAACAATTATTTTAGAAAAAGTAAAATTGGCTAAATAAGATTTATATAAATAGTAAGGACCTAAAAGCATCATCATCATTGAACCTGAGATACCTGGAGTAATTGTTAAAAAGCCATCAATAAAGCCACTTAAAGAGAAAGTAATTAAAAAAATTAAAGAAAGAGAAGGAAAAGTAGTATAAACTATTTCATTATCAAAACTTAACATGGAAAGAAAATAAATAATTAAAGCCCCAAATATTAGAAAAAAAATATTCAAGTTTTTTGTTTTTATAAAACTATTTTTAAAGTTAAAAAGAAGAAAACCTATAAAAAGATACATAGTTTCATAGGGAAAATAAATAAACAGATATTCAATTATCTTGCTAAATATTAAAACTCCTAAAATAATTCCTAATAATATTTTGATAATATTTAAAATATTATGTTTAAAATCTTTAATAATATCCCAAGTATTAGCACAATCACTTGTTAAATAAATAATCGTTCCAGCACTAATACCAGGAATTAAAGAAGTAATACCAATTATAAAACCTAAAATATAATTAGACATATTTTTCACCTAATTAAATATATTTTCGTAAAAAAAGTTTTATTCTTAAAACAAATATGATAGAATTTAATATAAGAGGAGGGATTATATGCCAATATGGTTAATTGTTATTATTGTAATAGTTGTTTTAATTCTATTATGGGTAGCAGGAACATATAACAAATTAGTTAAAGCTCGTAATAGGGTAAAAGACCAGTGGGCTCAAATTGATGTTCAATTAAAAAGAAGATTTGATTTAATACCTAATTTAGTGGAAACAATTAAAGGGTATACGAAACATGAAAGTGAAACTTTAGAAAATGTTATCAAAGCAAGAAACACTTATCTTTCTGCTAATACACCTAATGAACAAATGAAAGCTGATGGAGAACTTACACAAGCTATTTCTAAATTATTTGCTTTAACGGAAAGTTATCCTGATTTAAAAGCTAATACTAATTTTATTGATTTACAAGACCAATTAAAAACTACTGAAGATAAAATAGCTGCCGCTAGACAATTTTACAATGATACAGTATTAAAGTATAACAATTTAGTTCAAGTATTCCCAGCTGTTTTAATTGCTGGAATATTAGGCTTTAAAACAGAAAGCTTTATTGAAGCAGCAGAAGAAGAACGAAAAAATGTTAAAGTTAGCTTCTAAACAATAGTTAATCTATTGTTTTTTTATAAATCTCCAAAGTATTGTTGACATACATATGTTTGTAGTGATATTATATTATTGAAAAATATTTGGGAGGTTTTTGTTGATGAATGAATTAATAGTAAAAGATAATGAAAAAATTGCAAACTTAATCTATGAAATAAGAGGAAGACAAGTGATTTTGGATAGTGATTTGGCTTTGCTTTATAAATGTGCTAATGGAACTAAAACTATAAATTTAGCGGTTAAAAGACATATAAAAAGATTTCCAGAAAGATTCATGTTTCAACTTACGAAAGAAGAATGTAAAATGTTTTCAAGGTTTCAAGTTGAAACCTTGATTGAAAGAGGACATAATATTAAATATTTACCCTATGTTTTTACTGAAGAGGGCGTTGCTATGTTGGCAACAATACTTAGAACAGAAGTTGCCGAAGAAATAAGCATTAGGATTATGGATGCTTTTGTAGCAATGCGTAAATATATTTCCTCAAATTTAATTGAGCAAAAGTATATAAATAATTTAGTTTTAGAAGATCATAATAGAATTAATATGTTAGAAAATTCATTTCAAAAGTTAGATGAGCAAAGAAAAGTTAGTGAAATATATTTTAATGGGCAGATTTTTGATGCATATTCAAAAATTTATGAAATATTTTGTGATGCTAAGAAAAATTTAATTATTATTGATAACTATGCTGATAATACAATATTAGATATTATTAAAAGATTAAATGTTGAAGTATTTATTATAACAAAAGAAAATAATTTATTAACGAAACAAGATATTTTAAAATATAATAAACAATACCATAATTTAAAAGTTATATTTGATAATTCGTTTCATGATCGCTATTTTATTCTTGATAATAAAGAAATATATCATTGTGGAGCAAGCATTAATAGAATAGGTTATAAAACATTCTCTATAACTTTAATAAATGATGAATTTGTTTTAGAAAGATTATTAGAAAAAATAAAAAATTAGGAGGAAATAAAAAATGAATATAAATGTTAAACGAGTAAAAATATTTGTAACAATACCTTTAGAAAATGTTGCAGAAATAAGAAATGCAGTTTGTGAAGTAGGAGCAGGAGTAATTGGCGACTATTCTTATTGTACTTCATCTACAAAGCAAATTGGAACTTTTATGCCAAATGATAATGCTAATCCCTATATTGGAGAAAACAATAAATTAGAATTTGTTGAAGAAGAACAATTAGGGTTTGTTTGTGATATCGATAAAGTTAAAAAAGTTCTTACTAAGTTAAGAGAAGTTCATCCTTATGAAGAGCCAGCAATTGATATAATTCCATTAATGGATGAAGATAGTTTTAATTAAAGGAGAAAGTTTATGGTTAATATAGAATTTATTAGTGATGCTTATACAAGTGATGGATTAAAGTTACCTATGGTTCATTTTGAAAGTAAGGAAAAAGATATTTGTGTCCTTTGCATACATGGTACATGCGGGACAATTATTGATAATTATTTTGCAACTGTTTGGGGTAAACTACTAGCAGAAAACAATATTGGTTTTATTTATGAACACAATAGAGGTCATTCTATTGAAAATGATATCGTTATGAAAGATGGCTCATTTAAAAGATATGGGTGTATGTATGAAATATTTGAAGATTGTCTTTACGATATTGATTTAGCAATAGAAACAGCCAAAAATAAAGGATATAAAAGAATTATTTTATTAGGTCATAGCTATGGTTGTAATAAAATAATTTACTACTATTATCAAAAACATCCTAATATTTTAGGTGTAATATTAGCTAGTGCTCCTGATATGGTTGGTTCACATTTATCTATCCAAAAAGAGGAATATAAAGAATTGTTAAAAGAAGCAAAAGAGAATATTGATAATAATGAGCCAACAAAATTACTTCATAAAATGATAGAAGATTATATGTATATGAGTTCAGCAACTTATTATAATTGGTATAATGAAAACTCTAACTTAAATAATTTGCCAGTAATAGCAAATAAAAAAGTCTGGACACAATTTGAATCGATAGATATTCCAATACTTACTTTTTCTGGTTCTAAAGAAGAAGACTATTATTTGCAACTAGATTTATTAAAAGAAAAAGCCATAAATTGTCCTGACTTTGAATATCAAATAATTGCTAATACGGGGCATACTTATAAAACAAAAGAAAAAGAAATTGGAGAACTAATTCTTAGTTGGATAGAAAATAAATTTATAAAAAAATAAATGGAGATGGTGAGTTATGAAAAACAATTATATTATAATTGGTGATAGCATTATTTATGGTGTTGGTGGATATCAACAAAATGGCTGGGTTAGTATGTTAAAAAATGAATTATTAAATAGGGAAGGTACAAAGGAATCAACCAAATATGTTCATTGTATTGGTTTTCCTGGAGCGACTAGTAAAGATATTTCAGAAAAGATAGAGGCTATAGTTAATACTTACTACTCTATTGATATGAATAATACATTTTTTATATCAATTGGAGTAAATGATACTCAAATTTTTAAAGGGAAAAGTAAAGTTAGTATTGATGAATATAAAAACATATATCTAAAATAATAAATACTTTAAAGAAAAAAGAAAATTGTAAAATTATATTTTTAGGATTAACGGGAATAGAAGAAAAAGATAAACAATTTTTATGGAAGCCTGATAAGTATTATAGTTATGATATTATTATTAATTATAATGAAGTTTTAAAAGAAATATGTAATATTAATGATATCGAGTGCATTCATATGATAGATGTATTAAATAATAAAGATTTTATAGATGGGTTACACCCAAATGATAATGGATATAGTAAAATTTTAGAGAGAGTTTTATTAGCAATTGAAGAAAGTATGTGTGATTAATAAAAGTAATAATAGTTTGTGATAGTTTTAAATTTGTAAAAATGATGAAAAATAACAAAAATAATGAAGTTCCAAAGAGATTGATTTGCAAAGCCATTAGACAAAGAAAATTATAATTATATAGATTTGATAAAACAATATGAAATATGGAAAGGACATTGAATAGGTGGCAAAATGAAAAAGAAAAGATTTTATTTATTAGCATTTCTAATTCCATTAGTGATTTTTTTCATTATTTCTATGATAGCAAACCATATTCCTTTTGGAGAATATATTTATAATTACTTTGATTCTTACGTTCAGTA
Source organism: uncultured Erysipelotrichaceae bacterium (assembly GCA_948442015.1). Classification (GTDB taxonomy): domain Bacteria; phylum Bacillota_I; class Bacilli_A; order RF39; family UBA660; genus CAOJBM01. Next base: position 26,744 of record CAOJRP010000011.1, on the reverse strand, counting down.
TCCTACATTTTTAACAGAAACAATAAGAAGTATTAAAAGTGGTAGTTTTTATACACTTTTAGGAGGCTTTGGAACAGATTTTTATAATATTAGAACTCTTTATATGAATAGTCCACTAAATATTTTATTTATATTATTTAAACAAAAAAACTTATATATTTTCTATACAATTTTAATCTATTTGCGAATAGGACTTGCAAGTATAACTTTTGACGTTTATTTAAATAGTAGAGATGATAATAAATATTCATTTAAAAAATTAATTTTTAGTATAATATATTCTTTATCAAGTTTTATGATTGTTAACTCCCAACATATTATGTGGATGGATTCCTATATTTTACTTCCATTAATTATTCTAGGAGTCGATAAAATATTAGCAGGTAAAAGTGCTAAAACGTATATTGTTTTTTTAAGTTTAGCTATTTTAATCAATTATTATATTGGCTATATGTTATGTATCTTTATTCTTTTATATTTTTTAAAACAATCATTTATTTTAAAAAATAAGAATAAGAAAATTTACTTAAATTTTATAATAAGTAGTATCCTTAGTGCTCTAATAGGGATGGTTGTTATATTGCCCGCTATCTACACTTTAACTCAAGGTCGAGCACATACTTTTTCTTTAGCAAGTCTTTTTGGATATAGTAAATTTTCCTTGTTTACAATACCTTTTAATTTATCGCCAGCTAGTTATTTAGTTATTGATAATTTTTTAGATGGTAGTGCTTTAATTTATTGTTCCTTAGCGGTTGTTGTTTTAAATATTTTATTTTACTTTAATAAGAGTTTGTCAAAAAGAGAAAGAATAACTAATTTAGTTTTTACATTATTTTTTGTTCTATCTTTTTCTGTTTATCTAATTGATTTTTCTTGGAATTTATTTCAAGAACCTATTTGGTATTCCCACCGTTATGCTTTTGTCTTTGTGTTCTTTCTTCTTACAATTGCTTATGAGAATATAGAAAAAATTGATAAAGTTAATATTTCTTCAAAAATTAAAATAATAATAATTATCGTTTTTGTTCTTTTAACAATTGGCAGCTTTTCTTGGAAATTTTTAGGACAACATCTACCAGATTATTATGTTATCTATCTTTTAATTGGCTTAATTACCTTTAGTTTATATTTATTACTTTATAATACCAAGACGCGAAAATTATTGCTTTGTTTACTTCTTTTTGAAGTATCGTTAAATACTTATGAGATATTAAAAACCAATTCTTTTGTCACTTTAAGTGAAGCAAAAGCTAATCTTAACAAAAAAGATAATTATGAATCTTTTGAAGATATTAATAAAGTAAGACTAGTAAATTTAAATGGAAATAATGACGATTCATTATTATATGGTTATAATGGAGTTTCCTTATTTTCTTCTATTTATAATTATGAATTAGGAGAATTTTTAACAAATAAATTAGGAGTATTTGATAATACAAACGATATTAATAGAATTGATTCATATTCGTATAATCCTGCTATTTTAAGTCTTTTTGGAGTTAAGTACATGGAGGGACAAAGTGATTACTATAAAGAAATATCTTATGGTTTTTATGAAAATGAGAATGTTTTGCCTCTTAACTTTACAGTACCAAAGTCTTTTAAAAATATAGAACTTAAAGATTTAGAATATTTTTCTAATATTGAAAAAATTTATAGTGTATTAGCTAAAGAAGAGGTTAAATTGTTCTATGATATAAATCCTATTAGTCAAAACAAAAATAAAAATGAAGGTAAAATAGAATTTAAAGTTTTACATGATGGTTTACTTTATATTAATGCTAATAATAATTTGAAATATTATAATGGTCGTAAAAATACTCGAAAGACATATAATGAATATGAAATAATAATAAATGGAAACAAATATAAAAAACCAAAAGATTTTGATAATAATATTAAAGTTTCTAAAGGAGATATTATTACATTAGAATTTATTTTCAATACAAAAGAAATTGATTACAATATGATAAAAGTTTTTGATAATGAAGAGTTTGAAAAAATTATAAAGAAAATAAAAGAAGAAATATCTTCTTTAGAAATGGTTTCAAGTAAAGATGTTTTAGAAGGAAATATTGCTGTAAATGAGGATTCTCTTCTATTTCTTTCAATACCTTATGGGAAAGGCTTTAAAATCTATGTTGATAATAAAATTGTTAGTTATGAACGTTTATTAGATAGTTTTATTGGTATTGATTTAGAAAGTGGTAAGCACAAAGTTGTCGTTAAATATATAACCCCATATTTTAAGGAGGGGTTAGTGTTAAGTATAGTAGGTGTCATCGTTTCCATAATTTATTTATGTAAAGAAAATAAATATATGTTATTATAGATATAGGTTAGGTGAGTAATATGAAAAAGTTTTGGAGTTTAGTTTTATTTTTAATTTTATTTATACCATGTGTTGTAAATGCGAAAGTTGATGAACCAGATTATAAAGTTAAAGCGATGTATGTTGATGCGACTATTTTAGAAAATGGTAGTATGAATGTTAAAGAACTGATTGTTTTAAAGGGAGATTTTAATGGTTATGAACGGGAGCTTTTAGTAAACAATAAAAATTTAATAGCGACAGATAAATTTAATTTTGAAAAGAATGCTATTTATAATCCAAGTAGTATTGATGTTCTTTCTGTATCTGCTAAAGAAATTGATGATTTATCTTTTGATGAAGTAAATAAAGAATTTTCTTCATTTAAAAAAGTCAATTATGATGCAGTTGGTAGTAGTGGTTCGTATTATCAAAAAGAATTAAACAATAAAATAACAATGCGAACATACAATTCTTGCTATGATTGTCAAGTCGGTTTTTATTATGAATATCAAGTTAATGATGTTGTTGTAATACATAATGATGTAGCAGAGTTTTACTATACTTTTATTGGTGATGCTTTCTTAGAAGATATTAAGAGTGTTGAAATTAGGGTTAATTTACCTAAGAAAGATGGTAGTTCATTATTTCGTTATTGGGCACATGGAAACTTAATTGGTGAAATACATGCAAATGATAATCAAAGTGGTGTTATAACAATAGTCGATAAACTAAAAAATAGAGAAGCATTAGATATAAGAATGACTTTTTCTCCTAGTTTGATAAGCGATACAGAAACTTTAGCGAAAACGAATCTTGATGCTTTAGATGAAATCTTAAAAGTTGAAGAAAAAAGAGCAGATGAAAGAAATAAAGAAATAGCGAAAAATAAAAGAAATCTTTTAATTGTAAGAGTAATTTCTTCTTTATATGTTGTAGCATTAATTGGTATAACTATTCGTATTTATTTCAAATATGATAAAGAATATGATGGAGATTTTGACCATCAGTATAATAGAGAATTTATTGATGATTATAATGTTGAGGTAATCGATTATTTAATGAATCGTAATATTACTTCTAATGCGATGAGTGCAAGCATTATGAATATGATTTATAAAAAGAATATAAAATTAGAAAAAGATGAAAAAAATAAAGATATTTTTATCTTAGATAATAAGGATAATTTAGATGATTGTGAGACTTATTTAGTTGCTTTCTTATTTGAGCGAGTAGGTAAGGATAACAAATTTACGTTAGATGATTTAAAAAACTATGCCAAAGGAACTAAAACTTATAGTAATTTTACATCAAGTTATGAAAATTGGAAAAATAAAGTTGTGGTAAGAGCTAAAAGAGAAAATTTCTATGAAACCAATGGTGGTGTAAAAGCTTTAGGTGCTTTATTTGCTATTTTAGGTATTTTTCTAGGTGTAATTAATTTAATATTAATTGATGGCTTTGATTTTTCAAAACTAGTTATAATTCCAGCTATAATTTTCTTAATTTATGTTTTATCTTTTACAAAGAAAACAATTAAGGGAGCTAATCACTATAAAAGATGGAAAGCCTTTAAAAATTTCTTAAATGACTTTGGTAACTTTGAAGTAAAAGAATTACCAGAAGTTATCTTATGGGAAAGATATTTAGTATATGCTGTAATTTTTGGTTTAGCTAGTAAAGTTCAAAAAGATATGAATGTTAAGATTAAAGAGCTTGAAAGTATGCCTAATGTTACTACAAATATGTCTTTTTCGGATATTTATTTAGCAAATATTATTTCTAATAACATTAGTAGTGCTATTAATAGTGCTGTATCATCCGCTATTTCATCATCTTTAGCTAAAGCTGCAGCAGCATCAGGTAGTGGCTCTGGTGGAGGATTCTCTTCTGGTGGTGGCTTCGGTGGAGGCGGTGGCGGAGGTCATGGTTTCTAAATCTTTGTTTACTAAATATAGTGATGGAGATGTTGTTGTCTTAAGTGCTTTAAGGAGTGAATTAGAAGATAATGAAATTTATGATAGAAAATAAAATAAAGAAAAGCTTAAATATAAGAGAATAGAAATAATTGCAAATTAGGAATATGACTAATTTGCAATTTCTTTTTATGTATGATATTATAGCTCCTAATAAAAAAGGGGGATTATAATGGAACAATTTAGTAATGCACAAATTTTTGCTAACAATTTTAATATTGATGAAAAAATTCCTAAAAAATTGTTTAAGTTGGAATTATTTACAGCTTATTCTAGACTTGGAAGAATGATTTATTTACCACTTTATAATGTTGTATTAGCAAAAGATAATAAAGATTTTGACTATATATTTAATTATGAAGGTAAAACGTATCCTTTTTCTGTCTTTTCCGATAGAAAATTACAAAATATTGACAAAAAGATATTGGAAAGCAACGAAAGATATAAAGAATATTTGCATAGAGTTTTAAAACTCGCTTGCTCCTTGGATTTACTAAATCCAAGAGTTGCCATCGGCAACTCTTTAGAAGAAATTTATTCTTTAATAATTATTTATCAAGAAAATGGAATTGAAAAAGTAATAGATTATTCTAAGAATTTAATAATGACTAAAAAAGATTATTACGAGTTATATAAATTTAATGAACTAAATATTGTTTCAAAAATGGATTTATATAATATTTATTATTTAATGACTAAATTTAATAATTATCAATATATTTTTGAATATTTGCTTTTTACAAAAGAAATTTTTGATGAGTTATCTAAAAAAGATATGTTTTCTTTCTTGAAAGAAAAATATATAAATGGCTTAAATAAAAACAATTATCTTTTATTTGGAGATGATAGTGATTCTTTGTTCTTTTGGGGTGTTGATTCTAAATATTCGAAATTTGAAAAACTTATAAGAGAAGTAGATGACTTTACAGAAAATCCGCAAGAAAAAAGTAAACATATTAGCTATGATAAAGAAAAAGATAGATATATACTAAAAGAAAGAAAATTTGGTTATTTTACTTTTGATTTAATATCAAGTTTAACAAAAAATGAAGAAGTACAAAAAATATTATTGTCTAAAGATAGATATGGTGAGTGCCACATAAATGCTAATATATTAGGAAGGGCATTAGAAGATGAAAACAAAAAATCTGCTTTTATAGTTGGTGGCAAATTTAAAATAAATGAAATAGATTATTTTTACCATACTTGGGTGGAAATTGATGATAATAATACTGTTCTTGATTTTAATCACAATATAGTTATGAATAGAGACAAATATTATAAGTTATTTGAAATTGTACCAATAAGTAAAACACCTGTTTTAGAAATGGAAGATATTATAAAAATAGTGGAAAATGATGCAGATTTAGGTTTACATCCAATGTATTTAAATTATTTTGGTAGTGAAATGATGAAAGATTTAAAAAGAAACGAAATGATATTTAGAAAATAAAATAATTAGAACTATCTATCTTCATAAAGATTTTAAGCAACATTATTACAATTGATATAAGTAATAAGTTGTTTTTCTTTTTTCTAAAATAAGGTATAATTATAGATAGAAGAAGAAAAATGAACTATCGAGAAATTCTCGATAGTTTAATATGAAAATTTAGGTTAGAAGAAAAATCAACTAGTAAGAATTTCTTACTAGTTCAAAAAGAGAATAATATATTATAACTCAGATATACGAATGAAAGGATATAATTTATGCAAGTAGTAATTAATGATAACATTGTTGATGTTGAAATAATAAGAAAAAATAATAAAAACATTTATTTTCGTTTTAATAATGGAAAATTAATTATAACTTGTAATTACTTAGCAAGTGAAAAATATCTAAAAAGTTTGGTTGAAAAAAACAAAAAAGTTCTTACTAAAATGTATTTAAAGAGTGTTGAAGAACAAGAGGGTAATGCATTTTTTAACTACTTAGGAGAAAGCTATACAATTCTTTATGAAGAAAATGTAAAAAAAGTAAGTTTCTATAATGATACGGTAATTACGAAAGATGAAAAAATGCTAGATAAGTTTTATATGGAGCAAGTAAAAAAGATATTTTCTGAAAGAGTAGAAAAGTTAAGTGTTTTATTTGATGATATTCCAAAATTTAGTTTAAGATTTCGGAAGATGAAGACAAGATGGGGTGTTAATAATGTCACAAATAGGATAATTACTTTAAATACAGAACTTTTAAAAAAAGAAATCTCATTACTTGATTATGTTATCATTCATGAACTCTGTCATTTTTATGAAGCTAATCATAGTAGTAGATTTTGGGCACAAGTCGAAAAAAGGTATCCTTATTATAAACTAGCTAGAAAGAAGTTGAAATATTAGTTATGGAAATTATAAAGTCACCAACCAATAAGAAAATAAAAAAATTAAGTAAGCTACTATTAAAAAAAGAACGAGAAAAAGAAAAGATGTTTTTAGTTGAAGGAAAACACTTAGTCGAAGAAGCAAATAAAAGTGGTACTTTAATAGAAATTATTAAAACAGAAGATTATGATTTTGATAGTACTATACCAACTACTTTGGTAACTTATGATGTTATAAAAAAACTAACAAACAGTGTAACACCACAAAAAATTATCGGGGTTGTTAAATATCTAGAAGAACAAGAAATTGGAGATAAAATTCTTATATTAGATAATATCCAAGACCCGGGAAATTTAGGGACAATAATAAGAAGTAGTGTTGCTTTTAATGTTTCGACAATTGTTCTTTCTAATGATACAGTAGATATTTATAATGATAAAGTATTAAGAAGTAGTGAGGGAATGATATTTCATATTAATATAATTAAAAGAGAACTAGAATCTTTTTTAGAAGAATTACATACTAAAAATTTTCAAATTTATGGAACAAAAGTTGATGGAGGAAAGATGATAAAAGATTTAAATATAGATGCTAATAAAATAGCTATTATTATGGGAAATGAAGCTAAAGGAGTAAATGAAAGATTGCTTAAAAAATGTGATAATCTTCTTTATATCCCAATGAATAAAGCTTGTGAAAGTTTAAATGTGGGAGTAGCAACAAGTATTATTCTTTACGAATTATTTTAAAGATAGGAGTAGAAAAGATGAGAGAGATTGAATTAAAGTTTAAAGTTGATGATTTAGAAAAATTAGTCCAAAAATTAATTAGCTTAGGGTGTGAAATTAGTGATTACAAAGTTCAAAATGATACAATTTATGTTGCTAATTTAGATAAGACTGAAAGTGTTTTAGGTTCTATTTTTCTTCGTGTAAGAAAAGTAAATGACCAAGTAGAATTAACTTTTAAAAAACAGAGTGCTAATATAAGTGAATCACAAGAAATTGAATTTGGAGTTAGTGATTATGATAAAGCTAATGCCTTTTTAAAAGCTCTAGGATATAAGGAATGGGTAAGAGTTAATAAAAAAAGAAGAACTACGAAAATTAATGATATCAATATTTGTTTTGACGAAGTGGAAAAATTAGGAAGTTTTATTGAACTTGAGTATTTAGCTTCCGATAATGATTCTAATAATTATGAAGATAAGTTATTTGCTTTAGCGGAAAGTTTAGATATTGCTCCTACTAAATTAGTTAATAAACATTATGATACAATGATTGCGGAGTTAAAAGATTAGTATGGAATATATTTGGATTGGAAAAATAGTAAATACCCATGGAATAAAAGGAGAACTTAAGATAAAAAGCGATTTTGAGCGGAAAGATTTAGTCTTTAAAAAAGGATTTAATCTTTATATAGGGGAAGATAAAAAGAAAGAAACGATAACAAGTTATCGAGTACATAAAGACTTTGATATGGTAACGTTTGAAGGTTATAGGGATATTAACGAGGTTTTAAAATACTTAAAAAGAAATGTTTATATTAATAGAGATGATTTAAAATTAGATGATAAAGAAGTGCTATTAGAAGATATAATAGGTATGAAAGTAGAAGATAATCAAGAAATTATTGGAAAAATTAAAGATTACGTGTATAATAATAGCAATATTTTATTAGTTGTATCTGGTGAAAAAAATTTTTATATCCCATATAAAAGTAATTACATTGTAAAAATAGATAAAGAAAATAAAATAGTTTATACAAAAAACGCAAGGGATTTGATGTTATGAAAATTGATATTTTAACTTTATTTCCAAATATGTTTGATGGTTTTTTAACAGAGTCGATTATTAAAAGAGCGATTAATAATAAATTAGTAACTGTTGCAATTCATAATTTTCGAGATTTTAGTGATGACCCTCATAGTAGTGTTGATGACTCACCATATGGTGGTGGAGCAGGAATGGTTTTAATGCCTCAGCCGATATTTGATTGTGTTGAAAGTTTAAAAACGGAAAAAAGTAAAGTAATATTATTAACACCCTCAGGGGTTCCTTATAAGCAAAAAAAAGCTTATGAGCTTTCACAAGAAGAACATTTAATAATTATTTGTGGGCATTATGAAGGATTTGATGAGCGAATTACATCTCTTGCGGATATGGAAATAAGTATTGGTGATTATGTCTTAACTGGGGGAGAAGTCCCAGCAATGGTTTTAGCAGATTCTATTATAAGATTAATACCAGGTGTTATTAATGAAAGAAGTCACATAGAAGATTCCTTTAACGAAAATTATTTACTTGATTACCCGACCTATACAAGGCCAAGTGATTTTAGAGGAATGAAAGTTCCAGAAATTTTATTAAGTGGAAATCATGCAGAAATTTCCAAATGGCGTTATAATAAAAGTGTGAAAAGGACGCAAGAAAGAAGACCAGATTTGTTAAAGTAGGTGGAAAAATGGCAAGTTTTTTGATTACTAAAGATAAAAGAAAGAATAATATAGTTTACTTAGAATCTTCTTTAGAGGGTTATAAATTTAATCCTCGAAATAGTATAAATAAATATATGGAAGTAAATGAAGTGACTATCTATGACCATGAAATGATTGATGCAATACTAACAGCAAAATTTAATAAGACTTTTTTAAAAGTTATGCAGATGGCTAAAATGTTAATTGAAAGTAATGAAGAAGATGATAGTACTCTTAGTTCTTGTGGTTTGTGTTTAGACCAAATTGAACTTGTTAGACAAATCCTTCTTAATAGATATCAAAAATACTTAAATGCCGAAAAAACAGAGCTGTTTTTAAGAAAATTAAGAGTTATTGAAAACGAGCTACGAATAAAAGAAATGTATATTAAAGAAAAAGTTTTTTATTTACAAGAACAAGAAGAATTAAAACAAGGACGAGGAAGATAATAAATGTTAATAAAAGGTTTTAAATTTTATAAATACTTAGGTCAAATATAAAAATAATAAAGTTAATATTTGTGGGAATATATATATATTAGTTTTTTCATGTTATTTAAATTAAGATTATATAAGGTAAATCTTTTATTAAAGCTTATCTTGATGTTAAAAGAGTCTAATTTAGTGAAGTTATAGCCATATTTTTTGGATTTTTCCACAAAAACTAAATTTACCAAATAAAATATCGAGAACTTTGAATTTTATTTAGTGAATTTATTTGTCAATGATTAATGAATGAGGTATACTATTAATAATAGAGGTGTTGATATGAAAAAAATAAAAAAATTACTTTTAAGTATTTTGGTATTGTTTGGTGGAATATTTGTTGTAAATGCTCAAGCAAAAACTGAAGAAATACCTAAAAATGCGCGCGATCTAGAATATAAAACAGTTTATAATAGTTATGTAACTAATACAGAAGAATCCTTAGATGATTTATATATGAAACTAGGCGATGATGCTGTTTCACTTAGAACGATAAAAAGCGAATTAGAAAAGCTAAAAAATGGAATAATTGATATAAAAAAAGAGGTATCTAACATTTCTACGAAAGATGAAAATTTACTAAGTGAGAAAGAAAATTTATTAAAAATTTTAGCAGAGAATCTTGTTGAACCCGAGATAAAAGATTATTCAATGGTATTTGTTTATAATGGCTATAACATTAATGTTAACTATGATGGATATTCATTTAGTGCATCATATTCTAATGAAGAAGCTTATAATAGTGTGATTTCAATACAGACTTTAATTGAACTTTATGTTTATAAAAAGAATGGTAAAACAATTGAAGATTATATAAAAGATAGAGAAGTAGCTAATAAAGAAATTAGAAATTCTTTTTATGATAGTTTTATTTTTGGCGAGTATAAAATGAACGGCTTTGAGAAAGACTGTAAAATTGTATCAATTGATAAAGTAACCAAAATTTATCCTTGGAGATTTAAAATATCTTCTAGTAATATTGATTTTAATGGAGCTAAAGCGTTACCTTATTCAAAAAAAGTATCAGAAAGTGGAATAAAGGTAGAAATAGAAAACCCAAATACTGGAGTTGGAATTATGTTACTTGGGATAATTCTTATTATTACAATTTATCTTATAATTTCTTCAAAACATCGGAAATATTATAAAATTTAGGAGTTGCTAAACTCTTTTTTTTTTGTTATAATCATATTGTTTCAAGGGGAAAATCCGCTGATGAATAAATTTATAGTTCATGATTTTCTTTTAAGTAAATATAATTTTTAAGAAAGGAATTTTTAAAGATGGCAAATTTAATTGATAAGATTAATGCAAGACAAGTAAGAAACGATATTCCTGAATTCCGTGTTGGAGACACAGTTCGTGTTGACGTATGGGTAAAGGAAGGTAAAAAAGAAAGAATCCAAGCCTTTGAAGGATTAGTAGTTGCTAAAAAAGGTGGAAGTGTTTGTGAAACTTTTTCTGTAAGAAAGAAATCAGGAACAGTCGGAGTAACAAGAACTTTTCCAGTAAATACTCCTACTATTGATAAGATTGTTGTTATCAAGAAAGGTAAAGTAAGAAGAGCAAAACTAAACTTCTTAAAAGGTATGAAGAAATCTTACAAAGTAAAAGAAAGAAATTAAGATGTAAAAGTCTTAATTTTTTTTGTATTAATGCTTAAAAAATGATAGAATTATAATAGGTGATAAAAATGAAAGATGAAAATAATCAAGTAACTCAAATAGAAGAAGTAGATGAAGATGTTGTTAAACCAAAAAGTATTTTAAGAGATTTACTACCTTATGTTGCTATAGTAATATTTGTCGTCGTCTTAAGAACTTATGTTGTAACTCCAGTTAGAGTAAATGGCGATAGTATGGTTCCAACACTTGAAAATGGCGAAACTTTAATATTAAATAAAATGGCTAAGTTTAAACGATTTGATGTCGTTGTTATTAAAACAGCTGATGAAAATTTAATTAAAAGAATTATTGCTTTACCTAATGAAACGATTGAAGTAAGAAATGAAAAGCTCTATATTAATGATGAAGCAGTAGCTGATAATTATAAAGATGGTCATACTGATGATTTTGGTCCGATTACTCTAAAAGAAAATGAATACTTTGTTATGGGAGATAATAGAGAAATTTCGAAAGATAGTAGGTATCTGGGACCTATTGAAGAAAAATATATTATTGGAACAACCAGTTTTCGCTTACTTCCTTTAAAAAGAGTCGGAGGAATTGATAAGTAAAGTTATGCATTTTGATGCATTTTTTCTTTGTTTTAAAGTTTTAGTGTTTTATAATGAAATAAAGGAGTAATAATTTTATGAATGATAAACCAATAATAGGAATTGTAGCTAAACATTATTGCGAAAATAAGAAAAGATTAGAAACTTTTATCCGTGATGAAGTTGAACAAGCAATATTTGATAATGGTGGAATTGCAATAGGAATTCTTCCTCCAAATGAAGATAAAATATGCCCTAAAGATAAATGGTATGACCAATTAACTACAGAAGAAAAACATAATCTTTATAAACAGATTTCTCTATGTCAAGGAGTTATTTTACAAGGTGGTGGCTTTATTGATGAATATGAGTGTTTTATAGCTAAATATTGTTATGAATATAATATACCTATTTTAGGAATATGTGCAGGTAAGCATTGTTTAGTAAAAGCAGTCGGTGGAATAAGAAGAAATTTAGAAGATAAAAGTCATGATAGTGATAAAGAATATGTTCATTCTATTAAAATTGATAAGTCATCTAAGTTTTATGAGATTATAGGCAAAGAAGAAATTATGGTCAACTCAAGGCATATCGGATATTCCATAAATACAGGTTCTTTAAAAGTAGTAGCTACTTCACCTGATGCTGTTGATGAGGTAGTAGAAGATAGTACTAAAACATTTTATATCGGAGTTCAATTTCATCCCGAAAGTTTATATAAGAAAGATGATAATATGCGAAAAATATTTACGGAGTTTATTAGAGTTTGTCAAGAAAATAAGGTGAGAAAATATGATTAGATTAGTTAAAAAAAGTGATATTGAAGATTTAGCTGTTATATATAAAGATTTGTATGACAATGTTGATATTGGAGAGCATTGGACAATACAAAAAGCAGAAGAATTGCTATTATATTGGTATGAAAAACAAAAAGACTTATTTTTTGTAGCGGAAGAAGATGGGATTATAGCTGGAGCAATTGTTTCGGGAGTAAAAAATTGGTTTGATGGTTTACGTTTAAATGATACTGAAATTTTTGTTTCATCTAAATTTCAAAATAAGCATATTGCTCATGATTTAATGCTAGAACATTTAAAAGAAGCTAAAGTAAAATATAATGCTAGTGTAATAGAATTTCATACTTATGGTGAAGAAGACGAATTTCCTCAAAATTGGTATAATAGGATTGAATTTAAAAAGGATGAAGAACTAATTATAATGAATGCTAATATTGAAGAAGTTTTAAATAATTTATGTTATATTTCTAATAATAAAATTAAAGAAGATAAAAAAGGAACTATTAATTTCAGTTATAAAGACTTAATAAATTTGTATAATGATTTGAAACAAGGTGATAGGGCTTTTGTCTTTGATATGTTACCAGAATATGCGTATTTAGAAAATGAACTAGAAAAAGCATATATTGAAAGTAGAATTAATGCGATGAAAAATGGAGCAGAATATAATTTATTTATAGTAGGTTCTAAAGAAAAATTAGAATCTTTAGAAAATAATAAATTATTTAATTATACTTTAAAAAATTGTTATAACAATGGAACCATATATGTTATTGAAAAAGAATCTTTAAGAGAAAAAAGTTTAAATGAGTTTTTTCAGTTAGCCAATGGATTATATTATGGGGAAAGAGTTAGTGGTGAAAAAGAAGTTTTTAGAGATTTGTGGAGTAATAGTGATAATTTAGGTTTACTGATAAAAAATGAAGATATAGTGGAGTTTATTGAGGATACAGTAAATAATATCGTAAAGAAAATTGAAAAAAAGGAAATAAATGTTGAAAAAGTTATTAAAGGGAAATAATATTAAGTTTTAAAATACGGAAGTGGGAATAATGAAATTAAGCGAGATAGATACTAATAATTTAGATAATGAGTTAATTAAAAAAGTATTCTTTAATGTACCAAGAGAAACATATCATTATGCCGATTATGTCATAGTTTATGGCTGTCATATTAAAGAATTGTTAGATGAGAGATTAGACTATACTTTAGAAGTATTAAAGAAACATGATTTTGGCAAAATTATCTTAACTGGTGGAATAGGAGTAAATGGCAAGTTTAATGAAGCAGAGTATATGAAAAAGTATTTACTAGAAAACTTAATTGATGAAAGTAAAATAGTTATGGAAAATAAAGCTACTACAACTGAAGAAAATAATCTTAATATTTTAGAAATGTTAAATTTTGATTTGGTAGACAAACCTACTAATATTGTTTTAGTAAGCCAAGAATTTCATTTAAGTCGAATAATGTTGCATTGGCTAAAGTTATTAGATAATAAAAATATTCACTTTTACTATGACTATGTTTTAAATAGTTCTTTGTCTTATGAAGTTATTATAAATGAACCTAAATATTTAGAACTTTTAAAAGTACAACTAGAAAAGATAAAATGTTTTATAAATGAAGGAAAATATGCTGATGAAAAGATAGATATATAAGATTTAAAATAATGTACTTATAGATTTAACTTAAATAAATAGTAAAATAATTAAAAACATAAATAAATAGGAGATTTAATATATGGATAAAATAGCAATTATTTCAGATATACATGGTAACTATGAAGCGCTTAAAATGGTATTATCTGATATAAAAAAAAGAAAAATAAAATATTTATATTGCTTGGGAGATGTCATAGGTAAAGGTACTAAATCAAATGAATGCTTTAACTTGCTAAAAGATTGTGTTATGGTTTATGGTAATTGGGAATATGCTTTCAATAATAAAATATGTAGGAATGAATTAGATAAGGAAAGATATAGGCTACTTGATAATCAAATTTCCAAAGAAAATAAAGAAAAATTAAAAACATTGCCTTTATCTTATGAATTATATATAAGTGGAAGGTTAGTTAGGATGTTTCATGCAACTCCTAATAATATTTGGGATAATATTTTAGGAATAGATAGGGTTGATAAATTATATAAACAATTTTTACCTACTCAGTATACTGGCAATGATATTGCTGATATAGTCTTATATGGACATACTCATACTCAAAATATGTTGAGATTATATAATAGAGTTTTAATTAATGTAGGATCCGTTGGAAATGCATTTGATGTAATTAGAAATATAGATAAAGATGGCAAATGCGAAAATACTACAAATGCTGATTATTTAATTATTGAAGGGGAAATAAATAGTAAAAAATATACTGATATTAAATTTGATTTCATTTCTTTAAAATATGATATAAAAAGAGAATTAGAATCAAATAAAAATAACCCAGAATTAGAAAATTATTCAAAAGAATTATTAACAGGCACATTTAGAGAAGTGGAAAAATATAAAGATAATTTTACTGAATCTTTTTATGATTTTGATAGATTGTAAAATTGAAGAACATAATAATTTGGATTATATTATGAAAAAATTATAAAGGCACTTATGGTAATTAAATGCCATTAAAAATGTTAAAATAGAAAAGAGGCGAGTTTATGACAAATAAAATGATTGAAGTTCAAAATATTATACTTAATAATATTGAAAAAAATAAAATTATTAGGAGATATTAAAGAATATGAAGAGTAAAAAGTTTCAAGAATTGATTCTAGATATGAGCAAATGTAGTAAGTGTATAAATTTAGAATGCAAAAATAAATCTCTAATTAATATTTATCAAGACTATAATTTTTCTACTAATATTCCATCAATTTGGACTGATTGGTTTAATAGACTAAATTCAGAAATTATGATTATAGGTCAAGATTGGGGTCCTTATAATGATATGAAAAAATTTTATAATTTATTACTTGCGGATAAGAATAATTGGAAAGAATTGATTGAATCAGAAAAGAGTTCTACTAAAAGAATGCTGGAAAACTTTATTAGTGAATCTTCAAATAAAAAATTTTCTTTAGATAATATCTATATAACAAATGCTATAATGTGTGCAAGACAAGGTGAAAATTACAGAGGAAATAATATTGATTTAAAGAAGTCTACTCTAAATTGTAGCAAATATCTTTTAAGGCAGATTGAGATTGTAAAACCAAAAGTTATTTTAACTTTAGGATATTTTCCCTTATTGTCTATATCTAAAATATTTGGTTTTGACATTGAGAAAACATTAAAAGAGACAATTCTAAAATCTTCAGAAATAGTAATTAAAGATTTTGTAATAATACCATTATATCATCCAGTAGCCCAAGTAAAAAAAGAAGAACAACTAAAACAGTATAGAAGAATATGGAAATATATAGATTTAAAGATACAAAATAACAGTGAGGAAGGTGTAAAAAATGAATGAAAATATTGATAAGGGGTTGCATAAAAGTGTAATCAACTGGTATCCAGGCCACATGGCTAAAACAAAACGATTAATCGAAGAAAAATATAATTTAATTGACATAGTTTATGAACTAGTTGATGCAAGAGTTCCTTTTTCTTCCAAAATAAAAGATATTGATAATTTACTAAAAAATAAGCCACGAATTTTAATTATGACTAAAAAAGATTTATGTGATATAGAAGAAACTAATAAGTGGGTAGAATATTATGAAAAAGAAGGTTATAAAGTATTACTAATAAATACAGAAAATAATAATGACTATAAAACTATTATTAAAGAAACTCATAACATAATGGAAAACTTACAGAGTGCTAGGCAAAATAAAGGTCTAAGTAAAAAAGAAATTAGAGCCTTAGTTATTGGGGTTCCTAATGTTGGGAAAAGTACTTTAATTAATAAAATGGCTGGAAAAAAAGTTGCTAGTACTGGCAATATGCCAGGAGTTACAAAAAACTTAACTTGGCTAAAAACAAGTAGTGATATCTTACTTTTAGATACGCCAGGTATCTTATGGCCGAAATTTGATAATAATGAAATTGCTCTTAATTTAGCTAGTACAACAGCTATTAAAAATGAAATTTTACTAGTTGATGAAGTAGCGATTCACATTCTAAAAAAATTAGAAAAATATTATCCATTAAAATTACAAGAAAGATATGGGATAAATAATATAGATGAGGATATTTTGATTACTTATGACTTTATTGGCAAGAAAATAAATGCTATAATAAGTGGCAATGAGATTGATTATGATCGTGTTAGTAATACAATTTTAAATGATATTAAAAATGAGTATATTAAAGGAATTACTTTTGATAGGATGGATGAGTAGTGAATAAAGATGTTATGAAAATATTAGAAGAAAAATTATTTTTGTCTAGTTTTCTAGATGAAAAGAAATGTGTTGAATTTTATCAAATGATTAGTAATTACTTAAAAAATAGAAGTTCTCTAGAAACATTTGCTAAAAATTTAGATGATCTTAAAGATTTATATGAAATCTTAAATATAGATCATAAATCAATGCTTAATTCGATAATGATATGGCCAGCAATAATTCATGCTAATAAACAAGAATTATTATATAAATATTTAGTATCTACTACAGTAGTAGATAGCAAGGGATTTAGTGCCAGAAAAGATATTTTAATAAATCATCCTAAATGGTTTATGATTAGTCTAAGTCTTCTTTATGCCCGAGTTATGTTCTTTTTAAATGAAGAATCCAATAATGTAACAAGAAAGAGCACTATAACTAGTCGAAAAGTTTTTCGAGTTACTAATGATGAGTTTTTAATTTCTTATGGTTTAACCAAAGAAAAGTTAATTCAAAAATATCCAATTAATGAAGAAGGTTTAAAAGATATTTTATCTTGGGAAGAAAATAGAGAAATTGCTGAAAATTTAAAAGAAAGGAATATCGTTAGGTGATTGATTTACTCAAATATGAAAAAGAATTATATAAAGAAGGTATTACATTAATAGCAGGAACTGATGAAGCAGGTCGTGGTCCTTTAGTAGGTCCTGTGGTAGCAGCTGCTGTGATACTTCCCAAAAACTATTGTTTAGAAGGTTTAAACGATAGTAAACAATTATCAGAAAAAAAAAGAGAAAAGTTTTATGATATAATAATTCGTGATGCCATAAGTGTCGGGGTAGGAGTAGTTGATGCTAAAACGATTGACAAAATAAATATTTTAGAAGCATCTAGACTTGCAATGAAAAAAGCAATAAAAGATTTAAGTGTAAAACCTGAATATATTTTAAGTGATGCGATGAAACTAGATGGCATAAATATTCCTTATAAGGATATAATACATGGTGATGCACTTTCTTTAAATATTGCAGCGGCTTCCGTGATTGCTAAAGTAACAAGGGATAGAATGATGGAAGAACTTGATAAAAAGTATCCTATGTATGGTTTTAAAAAACATAAAGGATATCCAACGAAAGAACATTTAGAAAATGTCAAAAAATATGGTGTTTTAGAAAATTATAGATTTACATATAAGCCTATTCGTGATTTAATTATAAATGATGAAAGCAGTGATTTATCAAATGAAGAAATTATTTCATAACCGAATTATCAAAAATTATTTATTAATGTTTTTAACTTTATTTGCTGTAGAAGTAATTTTTAGAGCAGTTTTAAAGATGCCTTTAATAGATTGGAGTTTACTTAGAATATTTGTTGGTATTAATGTTATAACGATGATTTTATCAATAATTTTCTCTTATTGTGGTCGTATAGGAAGTAATATTTTAACCTTTTTAGTTTGTTTAATAGGAAGTATATATGCCACTCTTCAAGCTGGTTTCTATAACTTTTTAGGTGTTTTTGTTTCTGTAGAGACTAGTAGCCAACTAGGGGCAGTAACTGATTACATTACCGACTATTTTGACTCTTTTAAAAATTCTTTTTACTATATTTTAATCCCTTTAGGAGTCTTACTTCTTTATTTTCTATTAATAGAAAGAAAAGTTAAGTTATCAATTAAAAATGAAAATGTTG
Source organism: uncultured Erysipelotrichaceae bacterium (assembly GCA_948442015.1). GTDB lineage: Bacteria > Bacillota_I > Bacilli_A > RF39 > UBA660 > CAOJBM01. The sequence goes on along the minus strand of CAOJRP010000011.1, from coordinate 8,130 downwards.
ATTTTATTGAAAAGTTTAATACAAAAGAATTAAAAGATAAAGAAGCTCTAAATAGAAAAAATAATCGTCATAATACTTTAAAAAATACGAGAATTAATTTTATTATAATCGTTATGGTTTTATGTGGCTTTTATGCTTACAGCCTAGATGCTAACTTTATGAAAAATGAACTGCAATTAAGAACAACGAAAAACTTATTTTTATATCCTGATATACCTAATTTAGCTGTTGCTCAGTTTGGTTCAACAGGTTTTGGTCTTATTGATATTGAAACACTTTTATTTCCAAGGACAATGACTCCTGATGATGAATTTGTTCCTTATGTTAAAGAGGAAATCAAAGAAGAAGACATTACAGATAACACAAGAGTAATTGATGATACATCTTGGGAAGAGTGGGATAGCACTATTACTAATAATGATTATAAAAAACTTAATAGTTATTATTTAAGTAGAGAAATTACTCCTAAAAATGATTATACAGGTATGTTTGAAGGTAAAAACTTAATTGTTATTATGATGGAAAGCGCTAATACTATTTTATTAGATGAAAAGTATTATCCTAATGTAGCCAAGATAGCTAAAGAAGGATGGAATTTTACTAATGCTTATTCACCAAGAAATTCTTGTAATACAGGAAATAATGAAATGAGTGGAATGGTTTCTTTATATACTATCAATAGAACTTGTACAGCTAATATTTATAAAGATAATGTTTATCCAGAGTCAATATTTAATTTATTCAATAACAAAGGCTATAAGACAAGTAGTTTCCATAACTATACCGAAGCATATTATCGAAGAAGAACAATTCATCAAAATATGGGAAGTACTTATTACGGTGTTGAAGATTTAGGAATACCTTATACAAATGTGTATGAAGAGTGGCCTAGTGATGTAGCTCTAATGGAAGAATCAATAAAAAAAATAAATACTAATGAACCATTTATGGCTTGGATGACAACAGTATCATCTCATCAACCATATGGGGTAAAAAGTGAACTAGGAGAATTAAATCTAGCCATGTTTAAAGATACCAATTATGATATTACTTTACAAAGATATATGAGTAAGTTAAAAGTACTAGATGATGCAATAGGAAAGTTACTAGAACTTTTAGAAGAAAAAAATATTTTAGATGACACTGTCATAGTTTTATATGGGGATCATTATCCTTATGGTATTAAGAATCATATTTTAAACCAATACTTTGATTATGATGTTAATGAGAAATTTGAAGTTGACAGAACACCATTTATTATTTATAATTCAGAAATCACTCCTAGTACATATGAGCAATATACAACTTTTATGAATATCGTTCCAACCATGGCTAATCTATTTAATTTAGATTATGATCCAAGACTCTATGCTGGACGTGATGTTTTTAGTGAAACTTATCCAAATCGTGTAATATTCGCAGATGGCTCTTGGCAAGATGATGTTGCTTTCTATAATGCCACAACGGGAAATGTATCATATTTCGGGGAAAAGAAATATGATAATGATTATATTATTAACGTTAATAAAGAAATTAGTGATATGATTAAAATGTCCAATACAGCTATAACAACAAATTACTTCAAAGCTTTAGAAGATAGTACAGATAAATATGAAGTTAAAGAAGATATTCCGGTTGTTGTTCCACCATCAAATAATGGTAGTGATGAAAAAGAAAATAATGAAGAATCATAAGAAAGGAGCTTTAAATGAAAAAACTTGTAATTGTGGAGTCCCCTGCAAAAAGTAAAACAATTGAAAAATATTTAGGTGATGATTATAAAGTTGTCAGTAGTAAAGGTCACATAAGAGATTTAGCTACATCGGGGAAATTTGGTTTAGGAGTCGATTTAGAAAATGATTTTAAACCAAACTATGTGGCTATAAAAGGAAAGAGTAAAGATATTAATGCATTAAAGAAATTAGCTAAAGAAGCGGATTCTGTTATTCTTGCTACTGACCCAGACCGTGAGGGGGAAGCTATTTCTTGGCATTTATTTGATACTTTAAAACTTGCAGAAAATAATTATGATCGAGTAGTGTTTCATGAAATAACAAAACCAGTTATACTTGATGCGATTAAAAATCCAAGAAAAATAGATTATAACTTAGTTAAAAGTCAAGAAACAAGAAGAATTTTAGATCGCATTATTGGTTTCCGTTTATCAAAATTAATGCAATCAAAAACAGGAGGGAAAAGTGCTGGTCGTGTTCAGAGTGTTGCTTTAAAATTAATTGTTGATAAAGAAAGAGAAATTGCGGCTTTTAAAGAAGAAGAATACTGGAGTATTACAGCTAAATTTAAGGAATTTGATGCGGATTTAGAAAAGTACAAGAATAAAAAAGTAGAAATTAAAAATGAGAGTGATGCTGATAAAATACTAGGAGCTTTGTCTTCAAAATTTGTTATCGATAATATTGAAAGTAAAGAAAAAAATAAAAAAGGTGTTATGCCTTTTAAAACATCAACTTTACAGCAAACTGCATCCAGTAAATTGTCTTTTTCTAGTTCAAAGACAATGCGTGTTGCACAAAAACTTTATGAAGGTATGGAGATAGGTAGTGAATCGGTTGGTTTAATTACTTATATGCGTACTGATAGTGAAAGATTAAGTCCTATTTTTATTGACGAAACATTTAAGTATATTGAAAAAACTTTTGGTAAAGAATATGTTGGACATGTAAAAAAGCAAAAACAAAATGCTAATATGCAAGATGCTCATGAAGGCATTAGACCAACTAGTATTAATAGAACTCCAGAGTCTTTAAAAAACTACTTAAATCCTGATGAATTTAAATTATATAGTTTAATCTATTATAGGGCACTAGCATCTTTAATGGCTGATGCTAAAGTAATAGCTACAACAATATCTTTATTAAATAATGATTACTTATTTAAAGCCACAGGTAGTATCTTAAAATTTGATGGTTATTTAAAAGTTTATAGTCGTTATGAAAAAAATGAAGATACTTTATTACCAAAGTTAAATGAAAATGATGAATTAAGTGCTGAAGAGTTAGTAAAAGAACAACACTTTACCCAACCACCTGCTAGATACACAGAAAGTTCTTTAATAAAAGAGTTAGAAAAACTGGGAATTGGGCGTCCTAGTACATATTCAACAATTATGGAAACAATTAAAGCTCGAGGATATGTCAAATTAGAAGATAAGAAGTTCTTTCCAACCGATATTGGAGTTGAAACAACAGATAAATTACAAGAGTTCTTTAGTGATATTGTTAATGTTGAATATACAGCTAATATGGAAAAAGATTTGGATGATATAGCAGATAATGAGTTAGATAATATTAAAGTACTGCATGAATTTTATGATAAATTTGAACCCCTTGTTGAAGATGCTTTTAAAAATATGGAGAAGAAGGAAGCAGAACCAACTGGAGAAAAGTGTCCTGATTGTGGAAATGAACTTGTAATTAGAAATGGTAGGTATGGTAAGTTTACAGCATGTTCTAATTATCCTGAATGTAAATATATTAAAAAAGAAGAAAAAGCTGTTATTGAAGTTCTTGATTGTCCTAATTGTGATGGTAAAATTATTGAACGTAATACAAGAAAAGGAAAAATTTTCTATGGTTGCTCTAATTACCCTAAATGTAAAACAGCTTATTGGGATAAACCAATTGGAGAAAAATGCCCTGATTGTGGAGAAATGCTAGTAGAAAAGAAAGACAAAATAAAGTGTTCTTCCTGTAAATATGAAAAAAAATAGAATGTACAAATTAGATTTTGTGCATTTTATTTTTAATTGATGTAAACTATTCTTTCTTAACTTGACTGGAAAGTCGGGGGGGTAAAATATTACTAACAGTAGGAAGTGTGAGGTTATATTTTATGAATGATGTAGGTAAGAAAAAGAAAAGAATTGTAGGGGTTTTAGGGATATTATTAGTAATGTCTTTAGTTATAGGAATGAGTTATGCGTATTGGATAATAACAAAAAAGCAAGAAGGGTTAAATAAAGTTAGTTCAGGCTGTTTTAATATTGAATTATCAAATGAAAAAAATGATATAAAATTAGAAAATGCCTATCCAATTACAGATGAAGAAGGAAGAAAACTAGTACCATATTCATTTACAGTAACTAATACTTGTAGTTTATTTGCAAGTTACAATATTAATTTAGAAATGTTAGAAGGAACAACACTTGCTAATAAATATATCAAAGTAATGGTTAATAATGAAGAGATAAAAAATCTAGCTGACTTAGAAACAACAAATACAGTATTAAATAATTCAGTAGAATCTAGAAAACTAACAAGTGGAAGTTTAGGAAGTGGCGATAGTGAAGATTATACAGTAAGAATATGGATGGATGGAAATATAACAGCTAGTGATAAAGACGCTATGAATAAAGTAATGTTATCAAAAGTAGTAGTGGATGCTAGTGTAAGTAAATATAATCCAGTGGATAATGGAATAACGTTATTAAAAGACGCAATACTAGCAAATGAATATCAAACAACAGATATTGAATTAGCAAAGTCAAAAATAGCAAGTAACAAGCAGTAGACTTTAGTAAGACAGCTCCAATAATAGATTGGGAAGAAAAACATAATGCAAGTACAAGTATATATATAGCAAAGACACTAGATCCAAGTTTAGTTGGTTCTGGAATTGTGGGAACTGAAAGTTTGACGTCTACAAATGTGTTACCACTTATTGGAATGGGATATACTTTTAATAGTGAAACAGGAATGTATACATTGACAGGAGTACAACGAGTTGATCCTACAACACTTGATTATGAAAATAATGATTATTATACAACGTGGACCGATATATTCGAGAATGGTAACAATTTGGCTGTCGCATCTGGCGAATATGATACTGCGTTACGAAAAATAAAAAGTGTAACTAAAAGCGAAGGAACATATACTTCAGCAAAAGGCGAAACATATAAAACAATAGAATATTACATAATGGGATATACTTATACTCCAAGAGAAGTTGAAAGTGATAAATCAGATAAAGGAATTTATCAAATGAACGATGAATATGGAACAAGTTATTATTATAGGGGAAGTGTCAATAATAATTATGTTTTATTTGGAGGTCATTACTGGAGGATAATAAGAATCAATGGTGATGGAAGTATAAGGTTATTATATTCAGGATCGAAAAAAGATGCCCAAGGTGAAGAATTATTTGCGAGACTAACAGATAGTTCTTTAGGATATTCTTCTACTAACAGAATATCTTTTAATACAAATAATGGAAACCCAGCGTATGTTGGATACATGTATGGAAACACATTAAACTCAAGTTATGCAGAAACTCATGCTAATGAAGTAGATTCAACTATCAAGAAATATTTAGATAGTTGGTATAGACAAAATATTGTTGATAAAAGGTTATCAAAATATATTGCCGATGCTGGTTTCTGTAATGATAGGAGTTTGTCTCCTTCAAATGTTGGAGATGGATACACTACTAGCAAATTAACACATTATGATGGTGATAATAGATATAAAGTTACAAGATCGCCAGCATTAAATTGTCAAAATAGCAATGATTTATTTACTACATCTTCTAGTGGAAAAGGGAATAAAGCCTTGATTTATCCGATTGGTTTAATGACGATTGATGAGTTGTCTTTGTCAGGGCATTCTTGGGGAAAATATCAAACTTTGTCTTATACTGCGTCTAGTTCCTATTACTGGACTATGACACCGTCTTTGTCTGGATCTATTTCAGGAGACGAGGTATTTAGGATGGGTTATGTTGGTAACACATATAAAGTTAGCAACGAATTTGGCGTAAGACCAGTAATAAACTTAAAAGTCGATACGGAAATAAGTGGTGGAATAGGGACATCTAACGAACCATTTATAGTCAAGTAATTTCTTAAATAAAAAATATGACTGAAATTTCTAGTCATATTTTTTAGTAGTTCTTTTGAATTAAAGTTTGATACCTATAAAGAGACATGAACGTTGTATCTTGATTTTGTGTGGGGTATAGTCAAAAAAACTACTATTAACAGAAAATATTAGATAATTTTTTTTGTCAAAAAGTAATATAACATTAAAAAAAGTAAATGTAAAATGCGAAAAATGGCCAAAAAAAGGATTATTGCATAATTTTAATAGCAATAATCAAAATATTGTTAGATAAAAATTAGTTTTTTGAAAGTTTTTTATAATAATTAGGTGTCGGACATATGGAATAAATGAATATGAAAGTTTAACAAGATTAGTAGAAGATAATCCCTATACTTTTACTGAATTACACGAAATAAAAAATAAGTGAAATGAAGTTGTCAATGAAAAGTAGACAGTAAAAAAACATTTTATTTAAAGCCTAGTTGAGTTCTATACTCAACTGGGTTTTTATATCGTAATGCAAAACTTGGTTGATAATTGTTATTATCCCAAACAATATCATCAATAAATTCTTGAACTGTGTTATAATTATTTATGTCAAAATCAATATACATTTCTTTTTTAATCCAGCCATTTTTTGATTCGATAACTGGATTATCTGTTGGTGTACCAGCTCTAGACATAGATCTGGTTACTTTATAAGAATTAAATATATTGTTAAATGACACTGAGGAATAAACGGCTCCTTGATCTGTATGAACGATTGTTTCAAGGTTTTCGTACCCTCTTTTTATTTTGTTATTTAACATATTATATAATGCTTCTCTATGGTTTAAAACTCCATTTCCATTCATAGAATCTCTTACATCATAACCAACAATTTCATTGTTAAACACATCTAAATAAAATGTCCAATCATATTTCTTTTTCTTAAAGTAGAAAGTCGTTGTATCTGATACTATTTTCTCAAAAGGTCTTGTAGTATTCCAATTACCATTAATAATATTAGAATATTTAATTGATTCTTCTCCTGGTCGTTTATATTTATAATGTTTAGCCTTTGATTTTATATTTAAGCTTTTACACACTTTATGAACTAGATTTGATGACACATACCATCCAGTTTCATCTTTTATTATCTTGTTTATTCTATGGTATCCATAACTTGGTTTACGATTATGTATATCTTGAATTAATTCTCCTAAGTTTTTTCTATTTATTTCGTATTGATTTAATATATCTTTATTTTTAAGCCACTTATAATATCCTGATCTTGATACTTTTAATATTAAGCATAACGATTTTGTATTATATTCTTTACTTAAAAGTTCAATTATCTCATATTTAGTTTGCGTTACTTCATGAATTTTACATATGTACCATCTCCTTTCGTTAGGAATCCTTTTTTTAACATTTCATTCTCAATTCTTAGTTTCATATTTTCATATTCAAGTTGTTCTTCTCTTGTAAGATTCTTTTTATTAGAATATTTGGATAATGGATTACCTGGTTTCTTTTTAGATTTTAATCCATTCATCCCATTATTTCGATACGCTTTTATCCAATTATAAATCATCCCATTATTTAATCCCATTTCACGGGGAATATCATGTGTGCTCTTTTCCATATCCAAAACAGGTTTTATTATTTTATATTTTTCTTCTGCTGTCCATTGTTTAAATTTTTGACCTTTACTAGCCACTTTATCAACTCCTTTATTAAATTATATCAAAAATAAAAGCATACACTTTTTTTGTGTACACTTTTATCTTACAACTTTATGAAACACACTTATTCTTTGTTATGATTGTAAATACTAACGTAAACTATTCTTTCTTAACTTGACCGAAAGATCGGGGGGGTATAATTTTATCAACAATAGAAAAAATGGAGGTAGAATTTAAATGGAAAGAAAAGAAGAAAACAAAAAAAGAAAGGTAATAATAACAAGTAGTATAAGTATCTTACTCCTACTATTAATAGTAGGTATAAGTTATGCTTTTTGGCAAGCAACGAAAGTACAGGAAGACTCAAATATTATATCTTCAGGATGCTTTGGAGTAGAACTAGAGGGAAATGAAGCAATCAATATAAGTAGCGCATATCCATTAAAGACGGAAGAAGGAATGCAAAATACACCATATACATTTACAATTACAAATACATGTAGTGGAAGTGCAAGTTATATAGTAAATCTAGAGAGTTTATCAACTACAACGTTTCAAAATACAAGTGGATTTATGTCAAGTTTTTAGACACATTTTTGTAGACAAATTACAATGTGACA
>CAOJRP010000010.1 GCA_948442015.1 uncultured Erysipelotrichaceae bacterium | reverse complement strand
AATATAAAAATAAAATCAATTTTTTGTAGAAAATACTTGATTTTATTATAGGAGGGGGATAATATGCAAAACTATGAAATTAGTGAAGATACATTAGCATTAGTACCATATGATAAGGGGACAATGGTTTATGAAGCAAATAAGCAAATATTTATTAATAATGAAGCTAATGAGATAATTTATAATAGTTGTGAATATTTTGGTAGTACTTATGAAGGTAGAAGAATTGGAACGACAAGACTTACGGGGATGACCCATAAATTGCCAGTTATTATCGAAGAAAGTAAAAGAATAATTTTTTTTCCAACATCTTCACCAAGATTAAATCGATGTGTTTGGTTATCATTAAGAAATATTAAAAATGTTGAGAAGTATGAAAATAAAACAAAAATTATTTTTAAAAATTACGAAGAAATTGTTATAAACTGTTCTTTTGCAACAATTAATAATCAATTAATGCGTGCTTGTCGTTTAGAATCTGTCTTAATTAATCGAAATTAATAAAAAAAGCTTAAATAAATGTCATATTTGTGATATAATCAATATAGGTATAGGAGTATTAATATACCTATATTTTTACTATATGAACTTAGAAGAGGCTAAAAAATGCAAGTACGACAATTGAAATTAGTAAATTTTAGAAATTATAAAAATTTGGAAGTTACATTTTCTCCACGTTATAATCTTATTTATGGAAATAATGGTATGGGGAAAACTAATTTAATTGAAGCTATCTTTGTTTTAGCTTTAACTAAGTCATTTAGGGGTTCTTTGGATAAAGTATTAATTATGAATGATGAAAAGTCCTTAACTATTGAAGGAGTAATTAGTTCTTTAATAAATACTAATTATCAAATAACAATTTCTAATGAAGGAAAAAAAGTAAAAATTAATGACAATAATGTTAAAAAATTAAGTGACTATATATCTAGAATCACAGTTATTCTTTTTAGTTCTCTAGATTTAAGAATGATTAAAGATACACCAAGTGTTAGAAGAAAAAGTTTAAATATGGATATATCTTCGATGGATAATTGTTATTTAAAGTTGTTAAGTAATTACAATAAGCTTTTAAAACAAAGAAATATTTATTTAAAATCAATGAATATTAATTCTAATACAGATAATGATTATTTAGAAGTTGTTACAGACAAATTAATAGATATTGGTTTAGAAATAAATAAGTATCGTACAGACTTTATAAATAAAATTAATGAGAATATTAGTAATATTTATAAAAAAATCACTTGTGAAAAAGGATTATGTATTGAGTATATTTCATCTTTTACTAATAATACAAAAGAAGAACTAAAAAATAATTTTAAAAAAGTTTTCCAAAGAGATATTATTTTAGGAAAAACTCAAATAGGTGTCCATCATGATGATTTAATTTTTAGATTAAATGGTTTTAATTTAAGAGATTATGGTTCAGAAGGACAACAGAAAAATGCTATAATTTCTTATAAATTAGCAGAAATAGAGTTTTTTAAAGAAAAAAATAATGATGAACCAATATTAATACTCGATGATTTATTTAGTGAATTAGATAATGAAAAAATTAATAATTTATTAAATATATTAGATGAAAATATCCAAACATTTATTACGACGACTAATATTGATATTGTTGATGAAAAAATAAAAGAGCAAAGTAAAAAAATTGTTGTTAAAAATGGCAAAATAGAGGAGGAATTATAATGGAACACGAATATAATGATAGTGATATTCAAGTATTGGAAGGGCTAGAAGCCGTAAGAAAAAGACCTGGTATGTATATAGGTACGACTAGTGAGCGAGGACTTCATCACCTTGTTTGGGAAATTGTTGATAATGCAGTAGATGAAGCCTTAGCTGGCTATTGTGATGATATTGAAGTAATAATTGAGAAGAATAACGTTATTACAGTTAAAGATGATGGAAGAGGTATTCCAACAGGAATTAATGATAAAACTGGGTTAAGCACAGTTGAAACTATTTTTACTGTCTTACATGCTGGTGGTAAATTTGGAAATGGTGGATATAAAGTATCAGGTGGATTACATGGTGTTGGAGCTTCTGTCGTTAATGCCTTATCGACTTGGTTAGAAGTAAGAATTTATAAAGATGGACATGTTTATTATCAAAGATTTGAAAATGGTGGTAAATCAGTTGAGCCTTTAAAAATTATTGAAGAATGTTCTAAAGAAAGAACAGGAACTAGTGTTAGTTTTAAAGCCGACCCAGAAATATTTAAAGAAACAACTGTTTACAATTATGATACTCTTGCTAATAGATTAGAAGAACTTGCTTTTTTGAATAAAGGATTAAGGATTATTTTAAAAGATTTAAGAAATGATGAAAAGAAAGATGAATTTGTTTATAATGGGGGAATTATTGAATTTGTTAAGAAATTAAATAAAGGTAAGAAAGTTATAAATGAAGATATAGTTTATGTTGAAGGAAAAGAAGATAATATTTCTTTAGAAGTAGCTTTTCAATATAATGAAGATTATAATTCTAGTATTTATTCTTTTACCAATAATATTAGCACTTATGAAGGTGGAACACATGAAGATGGTGTTAAAAGAGCATTAACAAGAATTATTAATAATTATGCTAAGAATAATAAAATTTTAAAAGATAATGATGATGCATTAACTGGGGAAGATGTAAGAGAAGGTCTAACAATGATAATTTCTTGTAAACATCCTGACCCACAATTTGAAGGGCAAACGAAGACAAAGTTAGGTAATGCTGAGGTAAGAAAAATTGCTGATGATGTTTTTAGTAATGGTTTAGAGAGGTTTTTACTTGAAAACCCAGAAGTAGCTAAGATGATATTAGAAAAATCAATGACAGCATCACGTGCAAGGCTTGCTGCTAAAAAAGCTCGTGAACTTACGAGAAGAAAAGGGGATTTGGATGTAACTAATTTTTATGGGAAACTTGCTGATTGTAAAAGTAAAGACCCTAAAGAGTGTGAAATATTCTTAGTCGAAGGAGATTCCGCTGGTGGTTCAGCGAAAGTTGGGCGAGATAGTATAAGACAAGCAATTCTTCCTTTAAGAGGTAAAATTTTAAATGTAGAAAAAGCAAGATTAGATAGAGCTTTAAATAATGAAGAAATTAGAACAATTATTACCGCATTTGGAACAGGTATAGGGGACGAATTTGACTTATCAAAATTACGATATGATAAAATTATTATAATGACTGATGCCGATGTTGATGGTTCTCATATTAGAGTATTATTACTTACTTTATTTTATCGTTTCTTTAGACCAATTGTGGAAACAGGTCACGTGTATGCAGCTCAACCTCCATTATATTGTATTAAACATGGACAAACTATTAAATATGTTTTGACAGATGAAGAAAAAGATGAATATTTAGCTACATTAAAACCAGAAACAAAAAGAGATATTTTCCGAATGAAAGGTCTAGGAGAAATGGATGCTGACCAGTTATTTGAAACAACAATGGATATTGAAAGAAGAACTTTAAGACAGATAACTGTTGAAGATGCAAGAGCTGCAGATGATGTATTTTCGAAACTTATGGGTGAAGAAGTTGAACCTAGAAGACAATTTATTGAAGAAAATGCTACATATGCTCAAAATATTGATGCTTAAGGAGGTATAAAAATATGGATAGAGTAGAACAAAATAATATAGTAACGGAAGTAAGAAAATCTTTTATTGATTATTCAATGAGTGTAATCGTTGCTCGTGCATTACCTGATTTAAGAGATGGTTTAAAACCAGTTCATCGTAGAATTATGTATTCAATGTATGAATCTGGTTATACTCCTGACAAGCCACACAAGAAGAGTGCGAGAATTGTCGGAGATGTAATGGGGAAATACCATCCACATGGGGATTCAAGTATTTATGAAGCAATGGTTCGAATGGCTCAAGAATTTAGTTATCGTTATATGTTAGTCGATGGGCATGGAAACTTTGGGAATATTGAAGGTGATGGTGCAGCTGCTTCTCGTTATACCGAAGCAAGATTATCTAAAATATCTTTAGAGTTACTTCGTGATATTAATAAAGATACTGTGGATATGGTGCCAAACTTTGATGAAAGTGAAAAAGAACCAGCAATCTTGCCTTCAAGATATCCAAATATTTTAGTTAATGGAACAATGGGAATTGCTGTAGGTATGGCAACTAATATTCCTCCTCATAATTTATCAGAAGTTATTGATGGTTGTGTTGCTTATATTGATAATCGAGATATTACTTTAGAAGAATTAATGGGAATTATTAAGGGACCAGATTTTCCAACAGGAGGTATAATTCTTGGTAATTCTGGCATAAGAAAGGCTTATGAAACAGGTCGAGGTTCAATTACTATTAGAAGTAAAGCAACTATTGAAGAAAAAAATGGTCGTCATTATATTATAGTTGAAGAAGTCCCTTATGGAGTTAACACTTTTGAACTTAAAAATAAAGTGGCTGAACTTGTTCATAATAAAGTTTTAGATGGTATTTCTGATTATCATACAGATTTGAAAAATGGTATTAAGATTACTATTACTTTAAAGAAAGATGCAAATCCACAAGTTATATTAAATAAACTTTATAAACATACAGATTTCCAGGTAAATTTTGGTATTATTTTCTTAATGTTAGACCAAGGTACTCCTAAAACTTTAGGTCTCAAAGATATTATTTCTAAATATGTGGACTACCAAAGAGAAATTATTATTCGTAGAACAAGATTTAATTTACAAAAAGCCGAAGATAGAGCTCATATTTTAGAAGGTTTAAAAATTGCTTTAGATAATATCGATGAAGTTGTTAAATTAATTAGAGCTTCTAAGAGTGACCAAGAAGCAAAAACAGGCTTAATGGAAAGATTTGGGCTAGATGATATTCAATCTCAAGCTATTCTTGATATGAGATTAAGAAGATTAACGGGCTTAGAAAGAGATAAGATAGAGGCAGAACTTGCTGAGTTATTAAAGGAAATTGATGAATTAAGGTCAATATTAGCTAGTGATGAAAAAGTTTATAATATTATCAAGGAAGAAATGCTTGAAATTAAGAATAGATTTGGTGATGAAAGAAAGACAACAATCGATATGACAGCTATTGAATATATTGAAGATGAGTCCTTAATTCCAGAAGAAAATATTATGGTTGCTTTAACTCATAATGGATATATTAAGAGATTTACTTCTTCTGTTGTTAAAGCTCAAAACCGTGGTGGAGTTGGAGTTAAAGGTATGTCGACAAATGAAGAAGATTATGTGGAACATATGATTAATCTATCGACTCATGACTATATTTTATTCTTTACAAATAAGGGTAAGGTATATCGCTTAAAAGGATATGAAATTCCAGAATATGGTAAAGCAGCAAAAGGATTACCAATAATTAATTTATTACAAATTGAAAAAGATGAGATGGTAAAATCTATAATTGGTATTTCTAAAGAAGAAAATACAAAGAATTTGATGTTCGTTACTAAAAATGGTTTGATAAAGAAAACGGCCTTAGAAGAATTTGAAAATATTAGAAATAATGGTAAAATAGCCATAACTTTAAAAGAAAACGATGAACTTATTACAGTTATTAAAACGACAGGAAATGATTCTGTATTGTTAGGTTCTAGTTTAGGACGTATGGTTAAGTTTAATGAAAATGATACAAGAAATTTAGGTCGTACAGCAAGCGGAGTTAAAGGAATTGAGCTTGGAAATAGTATTTGTATTGGAGCTGAAATTGCTACTGATGAAGATACTATAATCATTGTAACAGAAAAAGGTTATGGCAAAAAAACAAATGTTCGGGAATTTAGACAAACTAAGAGAGGTAGTAAAGGTGTTAAAGCTCTTAATTTAACAGAAAAAAATGGTACAATTGCATCATTTAAAGTTGTAAATGAAAATCAAGATGTTATTATTATCACTGATTCAGGAATGGTAATAAGAATGCCTTTAGAACAAATATCAACTTTAGGTAGAATTACGCAAGGTGTTAGATTAATTCATTTAAAAGAAAATCAAAAAGTTTCGACTATTAGTTTAGTTGATAAAAACGATGAAGACAATAATGAAGAACCAACAGAAGAAAATTCTAATATAGTTGTCGAAAAGAATAATTCTAGTAATCAAGAATAGTTATTAACAATGTTTCACGTGAAACATTGTTTTTATATTTCTAAAGTATTACTTTTATAATAAATTATGCTATATTAATAACAAGAAGGGAGTTTTTATGGAACAGATAAATATTGAGTTAGATTATGAACATGAAATTGATATAGCAAATATATTAGAAAATTTTATGTTAGATAGATACAATTATTATCATATTTCTGTATGGAAAGATAAAATTACTGTTGAAGAACAAGGATATAATACACCAACTATTAGAAAAATTGTATTTGATACAAAAAAATTTACCAATAATGATGGACAAATTAAAAACGTGATTAGTGAAATTTATCAATGTGCATTTAATAAGAATCAAGATTTGGAACATAGAATTAATATGATAAAATCAAATCCAAATGCTGATTCTCATTGGGGTGCAAGTCACACATTTTATCATGATAGAATAGGATTATATCCTGAATATGCGATAGTAGATGCTGTTTTACTTTTAAATATAGAAGAAAACGACAATAATTATACATTACATTAATGGATTTTTAAATTATTTCCCGGGAAATAATTTATAGATGTTTCACGTGAAACATTAAACGATTTGCTTATTATGAAAAAAAGTGCTAATATTTTAATCGTGCAACAAATATACTAGAACCAAGTCAGAACCGGAAGGTAGCAGCTTTAATAGTCTCTGTTTGTGTGCACTTTTTTTAGGAGTAAAATTATATGGAAAAATATTTAGAAATACTAATTAAATTAATAAAAAAAGCAGAAAAAAAACAAGAAGTACCTGTTGCTTGCATAATTTTAGATAAAAACGGAAAAATAATTAGTAAAAAAATAAATAATAGACAAAACAAATATAATGTTTTAGGACATGCAGAAGTAAATGCTATTTTGAAAGCTGAAAAAAAAATAAAAGATTGGCGTTTAGATTCTTGTACAATGATAGTTAGTTTATGCCCCTGTGAATTGTGCCAACAAATAATAAAGGAAGCTAGAATAAAAAAAGTATATTATCTATTAAATAATCCTAAAAATACCATTATTTTAAACAATATAGAAAAAATTAAAAATAAAAAATATGAAGAAGAATATAAATTCATATTACAAAGATTTTTTGTAGATAAAAGATAGAAAATGCCCTTATTTATGATATAATTATATAAGAAATGGAGCTTTTTTTATGGAGTATAAAGTTTTATATAGAAAATATCGACCAAGTAATTTTGAAAGTATTTATGGGCAAGAATATACAGTAGAAATATTAAAAAATTCTATTAAAAATAATAAAATTTCGCATGCTTATATTTTTACAGGTCCAAGAGGAACGGGAAAAACTAGTACAGCCAAAATATTTGCCAAAGCAATTAATTGCCTAGATTCAAATAATGGTGAACCTTGTGGAAAATGTGTTAATTGTCTTAATACTAATGAAAATCCCGATATAATTGAAATTGATGCTGCTTCCAATAACGGTGTTGATGAAATAAGAGAAATTATTAATAATGTTAAAGTAACACCAACTTATTCAAAATATAAAGTATATATAATTGATGAAGTTCATATGCTATCTAAGCAAGCTTATAATGCTTTACTCTTAACATTAGAAGAACCACCTGGACACGTTGTATTTATTTTAGCTACGACTGACATTCAAAATGTTCCCATAACAATACTATCAAGATGTCAAAGATTAGATTTTAAGCCAATAACAACAGAGAAGATATTTGAAAGATTAAAATATGTTTGTGAACAAGAACAAATTAATGCAAGTGATGAGGCATTAAAAGAAATAGCAATAATATCTAATGGTGGATTAAGAGATGCCTTAAGTGTCTTAGACCAACTATCTGGTGAAAACAAAGCTATAGATATAGAAGATATCTATAAAAACTTTGGAATAGTTTCGACTAAAAAAATAGATGAGTTATATGAAAATTTTAATAATGACAACATTCAAGGTGTATTAAATTTACTAAATGAATTTAATGACAGTGGAACAAGCTATAGCATATTTGTAGAAAAATTTATCAAAAAATTAGAAAATGTTGCAATAGAATTAAAAAATAATTATGATTTAGAGCAATTTAATAAAATATATAATTTAATTTTTGATTTAAATAATTGTTTAACTGTAGCAAACATTAATGTTAATCCTTATATATTAATTGAAATGACAATTTTAAAATATTTAACTAATACTAATATTAAAAAAGAACAAAATATTTCCCGGGAAATAAAAAATAATTCTTTAGAAAGTGAAAAAATTATTTCCCGGGAAATAAAATCGGAAGAAAAAATAGAAGAAATACCTGAAATAAAAGAAAATAAAGAGATATTAGAAGAAACAGAAGATATAAATGAAGAATTTATTGATAATGTAGAAAATATAAGAGTAAATAATTGCTTTGTTGAAGCCACAAAAGATTATAAAATAGAAATAGCAAAAGATTGGCTTGAAACAATAGAATATATGCAAGAAAATTTTAAAAACATATATTCTTTAACTATTGACTCAGAAATAGTTTTAGCTTCCCCAAAATATGCCGTAATTAAAGTAAAAAATAATTCTACAGCAATGTTGATAAATAAAGAATTAGCTACTATTGAAGATATATTTTTAGAATTTATGAATAAAGAATATAAATTTGTTTGTCTATCAGAAGAAAAATGGAATGAACAAACGGAACTATTTAAAAATAACAAAAAAAATGGTATTATATATGAGTACATAGATGAAATATCAGATGTGCCAAAAGTAGAACAAACAGAAGTGGAAAAACTAGCTAATGAAATATTTAGTGAAGATGTAATCACTTATGAATAGGAAAGAGGAATAATATATGAATATGCAAGCTTTAATGGCTCAAGCTCAAAAAATGCAAAAAGACTTAATGACAAAAAAGGAAGAAATAAATAAACAATTATTTACAGGAAAATCAGAGTTAGTAGAAGTAGTTTTTAATGGTAAAAAAGAAATGGTTTCTATAAAAATAAACAAAGATACTTCTTTAGAACAAGATGATATTGAAGTTTTAGAAGATATGATAAAAATAGCAGTAAATGATGCTTTAAAACAAGTAGATGATGAAGTATCTAAAAAATTAGGGGCTTATGGTAGTCAACTTAATGGGTTGATATAATGGTTTATCCTACTAGTTTAAATAAAGCTAAAAATTACTTTGAAAAATTTCCCGGGATTGGTGGCAAGAGTGCAGAGCGACTTGCTCTTCATCTTTTAAATATGCCTTTAGAAGAAATTGAGGATTTTGCTACTTCTATTAAAGAAGTAAAAACTAAATTAAAAGAATGTACAATTTGTGGTAATTTATCCGAAGAAGATATTTGCCCAATTTGTTCATCATCGACAAGAAATAAGAATTTAATTTGTGTTTTAGAAGATAAAAAAAGTTTGTTTGCTTTCGAAAATGTAGGACACTTTAATGGGGTTTATCATATCTTAGGAGGATTAATTTCTCCTCTTGATGATATTGGACCAGAAAATATTAATATAAAAGGTTTAGTGGAAAGAGTTGAAAAGTTAGAAAATCCCGAAATAATAATTGCTTTAAAGTCTAGCTTGGAAGGGCAAACAACTACTTTATACATAAAAAAAATTTTTGAGAAGAAAAAAGTTGAGATATCAAGATTGTCTTATGGAATCCCAATGAATGCTGAAATCGATTATTTAGATGAAATAACTCTTGATAGAGCTTTAGAAGATAGAAAAATAATTTCTGAGTAATATTATTTTTCTTTTTTTCATATATGTTTTTAGGTGAACGTATGAAAAAAGTTTATAGTATTGTAAGAAGAATAGTTTTATCAATAATAATCTTATATTGTGTTAACCTTATAATTTATACATCTTCAGTTGTAATTCCTATAAATTATGCCTCTGTAGGGATTTTGTCTCTTTTAGGACTACCAGGATTAATTTCTTTATTAGTTATTTATTTCATAATTTAAAATATCTGTTATAATTTAAGTAGTGGTGATTGCAGTGTTTGAAAATGAAAAATTTAATAATATATATAATAAATTTCAAAATAAAAGAATGCCTCATGCAATATTAATTAATACGAATAATATTGAAAAAGCTCGACAAGACTTGAATATGTTAATTAAGAAAATTGCTTGTCCTCATACTTATCAAGAAAAATGTAATGCGGAATGTAATCTTTGTTATCAATTAGAAAATAACTTAATTCCAAGTATTTGTGATATCTATCCGCTTAAAATGACTATTGATAGACAACAAATATTTGATTTAAAAGAAAAGTTTTTGGCAAAACCTATCTATTTAGATTATAATATATACATCATTAACTATTGTGAAACATTAAATTTTAAAAGTGCTACTACTTTATTAAAATTTCTTGAAGAACCAGAAGAAGGGATTTTAGGATTTTATTTAACAGAAAACCTAGAAAAAGTTCTTCCAACTATTCGTAGTAGATGTGAAATTTTTAATGTATTATATGAAAGTGTAGTTAATAATAGTGAAGATTTAGAGCAAATAATAACAAAATATTTACTATATATTAAAGAAAAAAATAATATAGCTTTTATTTATAATGAAGTTTTTTTAGAAACAAACTTTGAAAGAAAAGACTATGCTAAGATGTTAAAATATTTACTTCAATTATTTGAATTAAAGTTATATAATAAGTGTCAAAATATTTTAGTTAATGAGTTTAATATAGAAAATAATATTAAAATTATGGAGTTAATTAAACAAGCAATTATAGACATTGAAGCAAATGTAAATATTGAATTATGTCTAATGTTATTTTCTAGGGAATTGAGGAATTATTATGAATGATATTTGTGGAATTACTTTTAAAAATGATGGTAAAATATATTATTTTTCTAAAAACGATTTAGAAGTAAACTTAAAAGATTACGTTATTGTTGTGACTGAAAAAGGGGAACAATATGGAAAAATAGTTGAATTTAAAAATAGTAGTGAGATAAATCTAAATGATATAAAAGATATTTTGCGAAAAGCAACTGAAGAAGATGAACAAAAATTTTTAGATAATAAAAAGAAAGCTCATGAAGCATTTAATAAATGTAAACAGTTAGTTAAAGAATTAGCTTTGGAAATGACTGTTATTGATGCCTCATTTACTTTTGATAAAAAACAATTACTAATCAATTTTTATGCTGATGAACGAGTTGATTTTAGGGAATTAGCTAAAAAATTAGCTAATATTTATCATACAAGAATAGAATTAAGGCAAATTGGAGCACGAGATAAAGCAAGACAAGTATCGGGAATCGGTATATGTGGGAAAGAATTATGTTGTTCTAGCTTTTTAAATCATATTGATTCCGTGACAATGACAATGGCGAAAAATCAAAATATTGCTCTTAATCCTAACAAAATAAATGGTGTTTGTGGCAGACTTTTATGTTGTTTATCTTATGAAAATGATGAATATTTAAGATGTCAAGAAAAGCTTCCTTTTGTGGGAAGTACGATTAAAACAGAATATGGAACAGGAAAAGTAGTTTCAGTAGATATTTTAAATCGTAAATATAAAGTTGAAATCGATAATGATATCAAAGAAATCGAGTTGAAAGATAGTGAATAAAGTATTAAATGATTTGTTTGATTATGAAGGTTTAAAAATATTTCAATATGATGAAGGATTTAAATTTTCTCTAGATTCCATTCTTTTAGCAGAATTTGTCGAAATTAAAACTACAACAAAGTTAATTGTTGATTTATGTACAGGTAATGCTCCGATTCCACTTATTTTATCGACTAAAACTAAAGCTAAAATATATGGTTTTGAAATACAAAAAAGCATTTATGATTTAGCTTCTTCTTCCGTAAGAGAAAATAAGTTGCATAAGCAAATAAAAATAGTTAATGCTAATTTAAAGGATACTTTTGAATATATATTGCCCGAAAGTGTTGATATTGTGACTTGTAATCCTCCTTATTTTAAATGTAGTGAAAATTCCATAATTAATCAAGAGCAAGAAAAAGCAATAGCAAGGCATGAAATTGAAATGTCTTTAGAAGATTTAATGATTTCTAGTAAATATATTTTAAAAAATAAAGGCACGTTATATTTAGTTCATCGACCAGAGCGACTACAAGAGATAATGAATCTTTTTAATAAATACAATTTTGCTGTCAAAAAAATGCAGTTTATCTATACAAGTTTTGCAAAAGAATCTATAATGGTTTTAATAAAAGCTGTGAAAAATGGAGCAATTGGAATGAAAATATCGCCACCACTAAACATTTTACAATATAAAAGTTATAAAAATATTTTTGAAAGGAACTAAATAATGAAACTTATAGTAGGACTTGGGAATCCAGGCAAAGAATATAACTTAACAAGACATAATATTGGTTTTATAATATTAGATAATTA
Organism: uncultured Erysipelotrichaceae bacterium; assembly: GCA_948442015.1. Lineage (GTDB taxonomy): Bacteria > Bacillota_I > Bacilli_A > RF39 > UBA660 > CAOJBM01. The sequence goes on along the minus strand of CAOJRP010000010.1, from coordinate 37,938 downwards.
TTTACCTGATGTTCTTTGGAAGAAAAAGTTTTTAGGACTTTATCATGAGTGTATTATTAATGATGAGAAAGTAATCTTTTTAAAACCGCAAACATTTATGAATTTATCTGGTGATTCTGTCTTAGAATGTGTAAACTATTTCAAGATAAAGAGAGAAGATATTTTAGTTATTCATGATGATTTAGATTTGGAATTTGGGAAAATAAGATTAAAGAAATCATCTAGCTCAGGTGGACATAATGGGATAAAATCGATTATCAATAGTTTAAATACAGATTTATTCAGTCGCTTTAAATTTGGTATTTCCAAAAATAAAAATAATTTGACTAAAGATTATGTTTTAGGTGATTTTAGTAAACAAGAACAACAATTCATTTTCGATAATAAAGAATTATATAATGATATAATTAACTCTTTTATTACAAATGGTATTGAAAAAACAATGAATGATTACAATGGAAATTAAGTGATATAATGGGAGTCTTAAAGAAATATTTTGATTTTAAAAATGATTATGAGATTGTTGGTTTAACAAGTGAGTTAAACTCTTTTTGCATTACAGAAATATTTCAAAAAAACGATAAAAATATTATTGTTGTAACTAATAGTTTATACGAAGCTAATATGATATATGACTCAATTAAATTACTAGAAGAAAATACTTATCTTTTTCCAATGGATGATTTTTTAACTAGTGTAGCAGTAGCTATCTCTCCTGATTTAAAAAATAAGAGATTGGAAACATTAGAAAATGTCCGCAATAATCCTAAGTCAATAGTAGTTACAAATTTAATGGGTTACTTAAAATACTTACCTAACTCATCTGAAATTAAAAACTTTAAAATCTCACTTAAAAACAAAATGACTTATGATGAAATTTTAGCTATTATTGAAAAATATGGCTATACAAAAACAACCATTGTAACTACGACTGGAGAATATGCCGTAAGAGGATACATAATCGATATCTTTTTATTAGATGATGACCATCCGACAAGATTAGAATTTTTTGGTGAAGAGTTAGATTCTATAAGGCAATTTGATGAGGGAAGTCAAAAATCTTTAAAAGCAATAAAAGAAGTAGTTTTAAAACCATACGTTGAGATATTATCTGAAACTAATAATTCTTTAATTAATTATTTAGATGAACCATATATTTTTAAAATAAATAATGAGCAATTAGAAAGTTCTTATAAATCTTTACAAGAAGAAATCTTTAATTACAAAATAGCTAATGAAATAGATAAAGACCAAAAATTCATGTATGATTTAGAGGAATTAAAAGAACATAATGTCATGTATTTAAATACTATTTCAAATAAGGGTACAAGAAAGACTACCATTTATCAAAGTAATTTAATTGATAATTTTAATGATGACTTTGAATCTTTAAAAAAGTTTGTTAATTTATATAAAGGGAAGAAAACAATAATTTTTTATTTATCATTAGATAGTCAAATAAGAACTATTAGTAGCTTATTTGATAATACTAATATTTGTCAAGAAGAAAACATTGTTATTAAAGGAGTTAATATTATTAAAAAGAAAATCAAAAATGGTTTTATTTTTGATGAATATGTGATTATTTCGGAAAATGATATTTCTAAAGTTAAAAGGACAGTTATTAATTATAAAAATAATTTAAAAATAGGCAAGAAACTTAAAAATTTTGAGCAATTAGAGCTAGGAGAGTATGTTGTTCATACTCTTCATGGAATAGGAATTTATAATGGTCTTATTACGTTAACTAAAAATGGTATTCAAAAAGATTACTTGCAAATAAATTATGATGGAAATGATAAAATTTATATTCCTGTCGAAAAGATTAGTACTATTTTTAAGTATACAGGGAAAGATGGTTTAAAACCAAGAATTAATAAACTAAATAGTACTGCATGGGCTAAAACTAAGAGACAATTAACAAAGAAAATAAAAGATATTTCGGAAGAATTAATTAAATTATATGCTGAAAGAAAGAAAATTAAAGTTGAACCTTATTCTAAAAAAGAAGAAGAAAATTTATTTGAAGTAGGATTTCCTTATGAAGAAACTACTGACCAATTAAAAGCAATTGCGGATATTAATAGAGATTTAGAGGATTCTACTCCGATGGATAGACTTTTATGTGGAGATGTTGGATTTGGGAAAACAGAAGTGGCATTTCGGGGAATGTTTAAAGCTGTTTATAATGGAAAACAAGTATTTTATTTGTGTCCAACGACTATTTTATCAAAGCAGCAATATGAGAATGCTAAAGTAAGATTTGCAGATTTTCCTGTTGAAATTGCTCTTTTAAATAGATTTACTCCTAAAAAGGAAGTAGAAAGAATTATAAAAGGACTAGATAGTGGTTTTATCGATATTGTTTTTGGAACTCATCGTCTTTTAAGCGATGATATTAAATTTAAAAATTTAGGACTTTTAGTGGTCGATGAAGAACAACGTTTTGGGGTTACTCATAAAGAAAAAATTAAGAAATATAAGAAAGATGTTAATGTACTTACTTTGTCTGCTACTCCAATTCCTCGTACTTTAAAAATGGCTTTAAGTGGTTTAAGAGATTTATCGATTATCGACACACCACCAGTTAATCGCTATCCTGTGCAAACTTATGTAATTGAAGAACAAGATTTACTTATTAAAGATGCTATTTATAAAGAATTATCAAGAAGTGGGCAAGTTTTTATTCTTTATAATAAAGTGGAAACGATTTTAGATGTTGTGAATAAAATAAGTTTGTTAGTCCCTGAGGCTAGAATTACCTATGCTCATGGAAAGATGAATAAAACAGAACTAGAAAATGTTATGCAAGCATTTATTGATTATGAATATGATATTTTAATTTGTACAACGATTATTGAAACAGGTATTGATATACCAAATGCTAATACTTTAATTGTTATTGATGCAGATAGATTTGGACTTAGTCAGTTATACCAGTTAAGAGGAAGAGTTGGAAGAAGTAATCGGATTGGGTATGCCTACTTAATGTATAATAAAGAAAAGGTTTTATCTGATGTCGCTATTAAAAGGTTACAAGCGATTAAAGATTTTACGGAGCTTGGTAGTGGTTATAGGATAGCTATGCGAGATTTATCTATTCGTGGGGCAGGTGATATTTTAGGAAGCGAACAAGCAGGATTTGTTGATTCTGTGGGTATAGAACTTTATATGAAAATGATTGAAGATGAGATAAAGAAACTTAATGGCGAAGAGGTAGAAGAGGAAGATGTAAGTAATACTTCTTTAATCGATGTTGATACTCATATTTCTTCTGAATATGTTAGTGAAGAGGCTTTAAAAATAGAAATTCATCAAAAAATTAACGAAATTGATTCTTATAATAAACTTGTAAGTGTTAAAGAAGAGTTAGAGGATAGATTTGGTAAAGTGTCCAAAGAACTTGAAATATATATGTATGAGGAGTGGTTTGAGAAGTTAGCTAAACAACTTAATATTATGAAAGTTGTTCAAACATCTTATAATATAACTATTGAATTAGATAATGAAGTAACTTCAAAAATTAAGGGAGATAAATTGTTTTTGAAGTCTTATGATATTTGTTCTAGATTTGCCTTTAAGACTTTTGCTAATCGCCTAAGTATTTCATTAAATATTAAAAATCTAGAAAAACATTTCTTGTTTTATATCATTCCTTTATTAGAAGAAATAATAGAGCAAGTAAAAGAGAATAATTAAAGTATATTTTAAAAAATATTACCAATACTATTATTTAGAATGGGTGATATTTTGGAAAATGGTGTTGTTAAAAAGATTGATGAATTAGGAAGAATTGTTATTCCGAAAGATATACGAAAAAATTTGAAAATTCATAATGGTGATGTTTTAAAAATAGCTGCCCAAGGTGATAGAATAGAGTTAGTAAAATATTCGGAAACAACGATAGAACTTGGGAATATTAAAAAAATATATGAATCTTTTATTGAAATATATCCACTAGATATAATATTTACAGATAGAGATAATATAATTTTATCTAATTTAGTGTTTACTAGTACAATTTTAGATGAAAGTATAAGAAAAATAATTGGAGAAAGAGAATATAGTTTTACAGCAGAAAAGAAAAAATATACTTTTGGGGATACATCTTTAGAGGGTTATTTCTATATTTATCCGATTATTACTTCTATTTCTTCTATTGGTTCGATAATAATTTATTCGAAAGATATTATAGAACCATCTTTACAAAATGTTATCAAGTTTATTAGTAAATATATAGCCAAAACAATTGATATTTCTTGCTAAGTGTACATCCGTTTGACGTTTCTCCAATAATATAGTATAATACTATCAACAAAGAGGGGGAATTTGTTATGAAAAAAAGAGAGATGTTAACAACTTTGTTAGCAGGATTAATAGCGATAAATACTTTAGGAGGATGTGCTAGTGAAAAAACTTTAGCAGACAATTCAAAAAGTGATGTTATTGAAGAAGAAATAAATGATGAACAAGAAGTGCAAGAAGATATAATTGAGTTATCTACAGAAGAAGTTTATAGCAAAGATTTGGCTATAAATTATGTTAATTTATTAGAATATAAAGCAAAAGTGACTTCTATTGATTTGTCTAATAATCCAATTTATAGAAGAGCTGTTATTATTGTTAATGAAAGTTCACAGTCAGATAAATCTGTTAAAGAAATATATGATTGGTTAAAAAGTACTAATAGTCTTAATGAAGATTTTAATGATATAGAAGGAAACTATTCTTTAGATGATTATGTATTTATTGATGAAATGGCATATAAAGTTGAAATAGAAGAAAAATATCAAGCTATTAAGGAAGAATTAATAGATGGAACAGGCAAAAAATTAACAATTTATTGTGCTCCATATGGCGGAATAGTAAGCGGTACCATAATTAGTAAAACAACGCTATTAAATGAAGAAGAAACAATATCTTTTTTAGAAGAATATGGTTATATTAATAAAGATGTTGTAGGATTAAAAAACACTTTATAAAATAAAATGAGATTTACTTTGTTAGTAAGTCTTTTTTAGACTAAAATTTCTTGCTAGTTACATCTTTTTATGTTAAGATAATTTTGTAATTGGCAATGAAAGAAAGAGTATATATTAAAATTTTGATAGAGAGCTTTTGTTTGGTGTAAAAAAGTAAAATTTGATATAGAAGATGGTTCTGGAGTCAAAACGAATAATTCACGTTAAGAATTAAAGTGTATGTTAAGTCATAAAATAAGGTGGTACCGCGGGATTAACTCGTCCTTATATTATGACTTTTTTTATTTTGAAAGAGGTGTCAAAATGAGAAAGTTTGAAAAAATTAGCTGGGAACAATGGCAAAAAGATATTGGAGATAGTAAAGAAGTTTATGAAGATCATGAACTTCCAAGAAGAGAAACTAAATATAGTGCAGGTTATGACTTTCGAAGTCCAATTGATTTTATTCTTAAACCAGGGGAAACTATAAAAATTCCTACAGGAGTAAAAATAGCTATGAACGAAGGAGAAATGTTAATGCTTGTTGTTCGTTCTAGCATGGGGATTAAATGGAATGTTCGAATGTGTAATCAAATAGGTATTTTTGAAAGTGATTATTATAATAATGAAACTAACGAAGGACATGCCTTTCTAATGCTACAAAATCATGGAGCTAAAGACTTTGTTGTTAAAGTAGGAGATAGAATTGCTCAAGGAATATTTACAACATTTTTAACTGTCGAAGATGAAGAAGAGATAAATGTAGTTAGAACGGGTGGAATCGGTAGTACAAATGATAAGGAGAATGAAAAATGAATAAAGAAAAATATTATATAACAACAGCAATAGCTTATACATCAAGTAAACCTCATATTGGTAATACTTATGAAATAGTTTTAGCTGATGCTATTGCAAGGTACAAAAGATTAAAGGGCTATGATGTTTATTTTCAGACTGGAACAGATGAACATGGGGAAAAAATAGAGTTAAAAGCAAAAGAAGCAGGAGTTAACCCTCAAGAATATGTAGATAATGTAGCTAATGAAATAAAGAGCATTTGGGATATTATGGATACTAGTTACGATAAGTTTGTTAGAACAACAGATAAAAATCATGAAAGAGTAGTCCAAAATATCTTTAAGAAAATGTATGATAAGGGATATATTTATAAAGGAGAGTATAAAGGATTATATTGTACTCCTTGTGAATCTTTTTGGACAGAGTCGCAACTTATCGATGGAAAATGCCCGGATTGTGGGCGAGTTGTAGAAGAAAAATGTGAAGAGGCTTATTTCTTTAAATTATCAAAATATCAAGATAAATTAATGGATTATATTGAAACTCACCCAGAATTTATCCAACCAGAATCAAGAAAAAATGAAATGGTTAATAATTTTATAAAACCAGGTTTACAAGATTTATGTGTTTCTAGAACGTCTTTTAAATGGGGAATACCTGTTACTTTTGATGAAGGACACATTGTCTATGTTTGGTTAGATGCTTTAACGAACTACATAACTAATATTGGGTATGATGTGGATAATAGCAGTGAAGAATTTACTTATAAGTGGCCAGCTGATTTACATTTAATAGGCAAAGACATTATTAGATTTCACACAATCTACTGGCCTTGTTTCTTGTTTAGTTTAGAACTACCTTTACCTAAGCAAGTTTTTGGTCATCCTTGGCTAATTATGAGTGATGGTAAGATGAGTAAAAGTGCTGGTAATGTTGTTTATGCTGATGATTTAGTTAATAAATATGGAGTCGATGCTGTAAGATATTATTTTTTACACGAAATTCCTTTCGCCCAAGATGGGATATTTACAGAAGATTTGCTTATCTCAAGGATTAATAGTGATTTAGTTAATATATTAGGAAATCTAGTTAATCGAACTATAAGTATGAATAAAAAGTATTTTGATTGTATAATTCAAGCTTCTACTACGAAAGAAGAAGTAGACGAGGAATTAATTAAAGAAGTTTTATCTTTAGATTCTAAGATAGATAAGAAGATGGATGAGTTAAAAGTAGGAGAAGCCTTAGAAGAAATAATTGATGTTCTCCGTAAATGTAATAAATATATTGATGATACTACTCCATGGGTTTTAGCTAAAGATGAAAGTGGTAAAGATAGACTAGGAACAGTACTTTATAATTTGTTAGAAAGCATTAGAATATGTGCAATTCACTTAAGTTCTTTCTTACCTAGTACAAGTAAAAAAATATTAGATAACTTAAATACTAATGTAAGAGACTATGAATCAGTTAAAACTTTTGGTGGACTAGAGAGTGGAAATACAACTAATGAACCAGAACACTTATTTGCAAGGATTGAGAATAATTAATGTTTACTGATACCCATTGTCATATTTTTAAAGAGTACTTTGACGATATAGACGCTACTTTAAATAAAGCTTTAGAAAATAAAGTAAATAGATATATCAATAATGCTGATAATATTTCCTCTAGCAAAGAAGTACTAGAACTTGTTGATAAGTATAATCTTATGTATGGAGCAATTGGTATTCATCCAGAATATGTTGACAACTATACTAAAGAAGATTTATCTTTTATTGAAAAGAATTTAACTAATAAAAAAATTGTTGCTATTGGAGAAATAGGACTTGATTATCATTACACCAAAGAAAATAAAGAAAAACAAATAGAATTATTTGAAAGGCAATTAAAGTTAGCTGAAAAATATAATAAACCCGTTATAGTTCATAGTAGAGAAGCAACTAAAGATACTATTGATACGTTAAAAAAATATAAAGTAAAAGGTGTAATTCATTCGTTTAGTGGAAGTTTTGAAACAGCATGTATTTACATTAAAATGGGTTTTTTACTAGGGTTAAATGGAGTTATAACTTTTAAAAATGCAAATATAAAAGAGGTATATAAGAAAGTCCCTTTGCATAATATAGTATTAGAAACCGACAGTCCATATTTAGCACCAGTTCCATATCGAGGAAAGAAAAATGAACCAGCTAATATTTTAGTCATAGCAGAATTTCTAGCCTCTTTATATGGAGTAAGTATTTCCTATTTGAGTGAAGTTACGAATGAAAATATAGCTCGTATTTTTGACAAATAAGTACCAGTATGATAGAATTAATTGTAGATATTTAGAGGTGAAACTATGAAAAATAACTTTACTAAATATGTAAATTACTTCATTAAAATGACAGTTTTAGTATTGTTTGTTATGTTTGTTCAAACTAAGTCTAATGTGAAAGAAATTAAACAAGAAAATGAGAATTTGAATAAAACCTTAGATTTAACTGCTATGTCTAAAAAAGTTCAAGAAGATATTTATAATGATTTATACAGTGCTAAAGATACATTTATTGGCGATTTAACAGGATATGGAGCTGATTGTCCATTATGTAGTGGTCACCTTTCTTGTATGCCATCTCTAGATGTATTACATGGTAATGTTAGTTATATGGACTCTTTATATGGAAAAGTGAGAATTGTAGCATCTTCGAAAAACTTAGCATGTGGTACAATTGTAAGACTTAACTCTAATAGAGTCAAAGAAGATGAACAATTAGCTATCGTTTTAGACCGTGGTGTTTTAGGAAAAGATTTAGACCTATTAATGCCATCGGAACATGACGCATTAGTATCTGTTGGTCGAAGTAGTATATCTTATGATGTCTTAAGATTTGGATGGGAAAGATAATTTCTCATTTTTTTAGGTGATGGATATGGAGAAGTTTGTACATAAAAAAAGTTTAGGACAGAATTTTTTAAAAGATGAGCAAGTTTTACAAAGAATTGCTAATTCTATTGAAACAAATGATAATGATTTGATTATTGAAATTGGTCCTGGAGAAGGTGCTTTAACAAAGTATTTAAAAGAAAAAAAAGGAAAACTAATTTGTTATGAAGTTGATGAAAGATTAACGAAGTATTTGAGTCTTTTAGAAAGCGAAAATTGCAAGATAATTTATCAAGATTTTTTACAAGCTAATTTAGATGAAATAGAAAACAATACTTATGATAATATCCACTTTATAGCTAATATACCTTATTACATAACTACACCAATAATTGAAAAAATAACAAATAGCAATTTAAATGTTAAAGATATGGTCTTTTTAGTGCAAAAAGAAGTAGCAGAAAGACTGTCTGCTAAGCCAAAAAATAAAGAATATGGCGCTTTAACAGTAATTTTAAACTATGATTATGATATAGAATATTTATTTACAGTCAAAAAAGAAGTATTTGAACCAATACCAAAAGTAGATAGTGCCGTTATTAAGATGAAGAAAATAGAAAGAATTAATAAAGCTTTAAATGAAGAAAGATTTAAAAAGATAGTAAAAGATAGTTTTGCTATGAAAAGAAAAAATATTCGAAATAATTTGAAAAATTATGATTTGAATATTGTAGGAAAAGCCTTAACTAAATATGGCTATACTTTTCAAAATAGGGCCGAAGAATTCGCACTTGATTTCTTTATCGATTTAGCAAATCTTTTAGAGAACAATAAATAAGTTGTTCTCTTTGTTTCTTTGTAATATAATTTAGTAAAGGTAAAAGGTGAAGAATTATGAGTAAAAAGAAAAAAATTATTGGGTTAATTGCTATTTCTATAGTAATAATTTTATTAGGAGTAGGACTGGCTTTTGGAGTTACTAGAAATAATAAAAAAATAGACGATAATAAAGAAGAACAAAATAGTTCAAAAATAGAGTATAAAGATAAACTAACAATTAGTTTAGAAGATGATTTACCAAGTATTGAAGATTATATAATTACAGGAAAAATAACAGGGGAATTAACTTATAAAAATGAGAATGATGAAGAAGTAGAATTAACAGACATAAAAATAGGTACATATAAAGTATTTATTGATGGAGAAGAAGTATGTACTTTAGAAATAAAAGATGAAATTAAACCTGAGTTAAAATTAAAAGAACTTACAATAAATGAAAAAGATACTTATGAAATAAAAGACTTTGTTGAAAGCTGTACTGATAATAGTAGTGAAGAATGTGTTTTATCTTTTAAAGAAGAAGAAATGGCAAATCAAGTTAAAGAAGGAACTTATGACATTGTTATTGTAGCGAAAGATAGTAGTGGAAATAGTGAAGAACAAAGTACAAAACTAATTATTCAAAAGAAAGAGGAACCTAAAAAGAATACAATTACTAATAAAAATACAAATAATAAGACTGATTCCAATAAAAATAATCAAACTAATCAAAAACCAATTATTGAAACACAAAAAGAATCTCCAGAAACACCTCAAGAAGAACCTCCAAAAGTTGAAGAAAGTTTTGTATATGGAACAAAAGTAACTAAAACCACTTATTCTAATGGTCGCAGTAAATATGAGTATGATTATAAAAGTTTTAACGGCGATACAAATAGCATGAAAGGAGAAGCTTCTTCTTTATTAGGAACTAATGCAAATATTTATAATGAAGTATTAATGTATACTAATAATTATCGTACTGAAGTTGGTGCTACACCATTAACTTTAGACAATAACCTTAGTTTAGCAGCTACTATTAGAGCAATTGAAATGGCTTATGCTGATAAATTTTCTCATACGAGACCAAATGGTAGTGATTGTTTTACCGTATTAAAAGAGCTTGGAATAAATAGTTATTATGCTTTAGGAGAAAATATTGCTTATGGATATAATTATTCTTATTATAAACCACAAAAAGTTACAGAGGGATGGAGAAATTCTCCTGGGCATTATGCGAATATGATTAGTACTAATTTTACAAAGTTAGGTGTTGGTTATTATAAATTAGGTGACATGACTTACTATGTTCAGATGTTTGGAAATTAAGAAAGATTTAAAGATTAAAAGGAAAAAGTTATATGGATTTAGAAAAAATAGGAAAATTTATTGCTGAATTAAGAAATGAAAAAAATTTAACACAAGAACAACTAGGACAAATGGTTAATGCCTCATCTCAGACTGTTTCTAAATGGGAACGAGGTATTAGTATGCCCAATAATTCAATAATGATAAAATTATGTGAAATTTTAGATATTGAAATTAAAGAATTGCTACTTGGAGAAAGAATAAATGAAAGTAATAATAAAATTTTGAAAAAAGTTGACAGAAAATCAGAACAAGCAATTATTGATGGTTTTAATTATTGCGAAAAAAAAGCTAAAAACAAAGTATTAAAAATTTCATTTATAATATTTGTAATTCTTATAAGTATTATAGTTATTCTATTATTTTTGTATTGTGTTAATAATTATAATCAAATAAAAATTTATAATATATATAGCGATTCCGAAAATTTGGATTTAAGTGGAAGAATTATTTTTAATCCAGATAAAAAGATTATTTCTATAAATAAAATGAGATACAATGATAAGTACACAGGAACAATAAAAGAATTGAAAGTTAAGGCAGTTAATTTAAAAATTGTTTCAGAAGATAAGATACTTTACGACACAGGAAATCTTGATTACTCTGATGAGCAAGAAGTTTACAGAATAAATGAATTTTTGGATAAAATAGAAATTGATATGTCTAGTTCTATAGATGATTATATTTTACAAGAAAGAGATTTGGAAAATTTAAGTGTTGAAATAAATTACGTTGATATAAATAATGAGTTTAAAGATATAGCTTTTAAACTAAGTTCAGAAAAAGAATTTAGTAATAATAAGATTTTATACGACTAACCAAAAAAGTTAGTTTTTTTATAAACCCTTATATTTATTAAAAAAATGGACTAACTAAAAAAGTTATTTGATAAATTTTTAAATTATAATAAAATTAAAATATCAATATTGGAAGTGGTAGATTTGAAAAAAATTATAATTGCATTATTTATCTGTTTAATGTTTTGTAGTTGTGGTAAAAAGGAAGAGGATAAATATAAATATTTTGATCATTATAAGTTAGAAAATTTTAATAAACATATATCTTATAATTTTGCTAGTGATGAGTATAATAAAAACGATATTTATGTTGTTGCAGATATAACACCTTCAAACACTTATTTTTTTCAAGATACAAAAAATAATGAAAATAAAATTTATTTCTTAAGAAATAATGTTTTAATAGAGTTTCTAGCAAAGAAATAAACAGTAAGCTATAAAACGTTAGAATTTGATACATCCAAAATTAAAGAAATGATTAAAAATGAGGCCGATTATAGTCTGTTTATTTCACATTTCATACAATAGATAAAGTTACACCTGAATTTGTTTATTTAGAAATAAGACTTGAAGATTTGCACAAAAATATATTAGTAAAGTGCTCTTTTGATAGCTCAGTATGTGAGGAAGTATGAAAAAGAAAAAAGAAGTAAGTGGAAGTACTATTAATATAATACTCGTATTTGGAGGAATAATTTTTATGTATTTATTCATTCATTATACATATGAATGGTTTCATTGGTCTAGAAATTTTTATGCTTTTATTATAATTGTTTCAATACCAATTACTTGGTCTCAACTTATAATGGCTTTATTAGGAAAAAGAACAATTGGATATGTGATTGCAGATAAAATTAATAGTAAAAGAAATAGGAGTAAGTAAATGAAAGTAAAATTAAAAAGATTATTAGCAGGTTTAATTGATTGGCTGATTATAATATCAATTATAGTAGCTTTTGAAGTGGTTGATATTAAAAATGATATGTTAGATATTATTTCTATGTCCTTAGAACTAATATTTATGTTTTATCTAGTTCCAAGAAAAGATTGCTTATTTGGGTATGTTAGTATTGGGAAAAAGATAATGAAACTAGGAATATATAAAGATGATAAAAGAGTTACTGATAAAGATATATTAAGAAAGAGAACCTATTTTACTATACTAGCATTTCCTGTTAATCTTATTTATGTTTTAAAAGATAATAAAACTATTAGTGATGAAGAGTGCAATACAGAAGTAAAAGAAATAAAATTAAATGAAGAAATAATTGTAAAAGACTATTCAAAAAATAAAAATACTACTTTGGGATTTATAATTGATATTATATTAATTATGATATTTTTAGTTTTATCAGTTCTTATTAGTTATTATATAAAATGGACTACATTAGGTTATAAACTTGTACTTAGTATATGTATAGCTATAATTTGGAGTATTTTAGTTAATTCAATGCAAGGTAAAAAGACACTTGGTCAAAGGATTGCTAATAAAATCAAGAGTAAGAAAAATATCAAAAAGGAAATTTTAAAGAAAATAAAAGTATTAAGAACACTTTTTAAGAAAGCTCCTATTCCAATGATAAGTGTTTCACTTCATATAATTGTTATAGTTATTATTTTGTTTTTAAAAGAGCGTTTATTATTTAAAATAGTTATTTCTTTATTACTTTCAATGCCAATAATTTGCTTTATTGATTATGCTTATACAATTTCTAAATATAAAAAAGGTAGATTACTTGCTAATATAATATTTCCTATAATAGTATTTATACCTTATTGTTTTTATATATTTGTGAGTATTTTTGTTATTGGTTTTACTACTTCTATGAGTCCTGATACTGAATTATGGCAATATACACAGTGTAGTGAATTTTTCCCAGAAAAAATACCAAAAAATTATGAAGAAGCTAAGTTTTTTCACTCATATGCTTTTTTACAATCTGGTTCTGAATCTATCCTTTATTTAAAAATAGATGATGATTTTATTAATGATTATAAGGAAGAATATAAAGATAAGACAGTTAGATTCCATAAAGATGCTAGTGATCCTTATGAAAATATCTATCAAGATTTGTTTGAAATAACTGAATATTTTGATTTATATTTATTAAAATCTAATTGTGATGATTCGGGTTATTGTAATCATGGAAGTGAAGAATATATCCTAATAAATGAAACGACTAACGAAATAGTATTTTATAGTTATTATTGGTAGAGGAAAGGTGTTATTATGAAAAATAAAAAAAGAATGATATTTTTGATATTGGTTTTCTGTTTAATAGGAGTAATATTAATATATAAATTTAATAGAGATAATAAAAGACAAGAAAGATATGCTGAGATAAGAGAAAATGTTAAAAAAGCTGTTGAGTGGAACTTAGGGGCTGTTTATCCTTTTTGCACAATAGAAGATGAAATTGATGAGAAATCAGTTAGTAGATCATCTTATCATTCAGATTACTTAAATCAATGGGGAGCTATTAAAATGAATGAATTATTGGATGTAGACAATGAGTCTTATTGTGATGCTTTTGTAGAAATATATCAAACACCTTATGACCCAAAAGGTTATGATAATTGTGAAATAAGTTATAAAATATATTTGAAATGTAAGAATTATGAAGAAGAAGGCTATTTAAAGTAATGATAAGTAGGTGTTTAAAATGAAAAAAATTATAGTTGTATTATTTATATGTTTAATAATATGTAGTTGTGGAAAGCAAATAGATGAAGAAAATCAATATAATACTTTTCCCCATTATAGTAAAAAAGAAATTAATGAGAATGATGATTCTATAAGATATATTTTTAAAAATGATAAAAATCAAAATATGTACGTAGTTGCTAATATTACAAAAGAAGATAGCGAAAGAAATTTATATGGCTTATTTTATCAAATAAATGAAGATGAATATATCCTTTTAAAAGAGTTTGATGGTAATAATTCAATTTTCTATTTTTATCAAGACTTTAAAAATAGTTTGAACAAATTTTATGCGATAGATGATGAGAACTATTTAGAATTAGAGTTAGATAAGGAAAACATTAAAACAAAAGAATTAAACTTTGATATGTCCAAAATTTCTCAAGATACATCTATTTATGGAATTAAAGATGTTACACCTGAATTTATTTATTTTTTAGCAGACTGCTCTTATTCATATAGAACAATTATAATAAAATGTTCTTTTGATAATTTAATATGTGAATTAGAAAAATAATTAAAAATTGTTATTTAAAACTAATAAAATTTCTTAAGGAATAAAAAATTCCTTTTTTTCATATTATTTAATGGTGATATAATGAATTTTAAAATAGGGGATTTTGTTAGCCGAAAAAGTCATGACAATGATATTATTTTTACAATTATTAATATTGAAGAAGATGTTATATATTTAAAAGGAAAAAATGTAAGACTTTATGCTGATAGTCCTATAGAAGATTTAGTCTTAGTAGAAGAACTACGTAATGATGATGAGTTTGCAGAATCAGTAATTGATGAACTGGGTATGGATAGAAGCGAATTTTTTTATTTGCCCGCGAAAATCCTTCATATAGATGGGGATTCCGAATACTTAGAAAGATGTATGGAGTTTTATAAAAAAGCTAATGTCTTTGCTGTAGGGAAAAATATTAAAGAAGATAAAATAAGTGCAGAGATTACCTCACTTTTAAAACAATATAATCCAGATATTACAATTATTACTGGTCATGATGCTTATTATAGAAACAAAGGAAATATTAATGATAGTAAAAGCTATAAAAATTCTTCTAACTTTATTGAAGCAGTTAAGAAAGCTAGAATGTACGAAAAAAGTCATGATAAGTTAGTTATTATAGCTGGAGCTTGTCAAAGTAATTATGAAGAATTAATAAAAGCAGGAGCTAATTTCGCATCAAGCCCTAAAAGGGTTAATATTCATGCTCTAGACCCTGCTATAATTGCGACAACACTAGCTTTAACGGAAAGAAATAAAGAAATTGATTTATTAGATTTACTTGAGAAAACAAAATATGGTAAAAATGGTGTTGGTGGACTTGTTTGTAATGGACTAATGTTTGTTGGATATCCAAGATAAGGGGGAAGAAATTTTTGGTAAGTGATATAAAAAAAGAATTAGAAAGAAATATTGGCAAAAAAGTAAGAATTACAGTTTATGGTATGCGTAATCGAAGAGAAGTAGTAGTGGGTAATATAAAAGAAGTATACCCAAATATTTTTACAGTTTCATCAAGGGACATTAGTAAAAGTTTTTCGTATTCTGATGTCTTAATTGGTGACATAAAAATAGAATACTTATAAAAATAGTTGCATAACTTTCTAAATTGTCTTAAAATGTAATTAGGTTGTTATAACTTAGAAGGAGTGTTATTATGAAAGTTACATCAGTAAATGTACACAAGATTGAAAAAGAAGGTTCAAGAATGAAAGGTATTGCATCAGTAGTATTAGATGACTCATTTGCAGTACATGACATTAGAATCATTGAAGGAGACAACGGTTTATTCATTGCTATGCCTAGCAGAAAAACTGCTACAGGTAGTTATAGAGATATAGCACATCCAATTAATCCTGAAGTTCGTGGGACATTACAAGATGCTATTTTAGAAGCATTTGAAAATGCTCCTGAAGCACAAACAAATACTGAAGAAGAATAAGACTCATAATTAAGAGTCTTTTTTCATATATTCTAATAAGGAGAGAATATATGGAAAAAATTATAGACAGTATTGTTACTAGTACACATGACATAAAGATTTCAGACCGTAGTCAAATTTATATGACAGGAATTAAAAAAATTACTAGCTTTGATAATGAAGAGTTTTTAATGGATACTAATTTAGGAATTTTGCTACTTAAGGGTGAAGGACTTGAATTAGTTAAGTTAGATACTCATGATGGAAATGTCTCAATTAAAGGAAAAGTTAATAGTATAGCTTATACTGAAAGTCGCGAAAGTGGCAAAGAAAGTATTATAAGTAAGTTGTTCAAATGACTTCTAATGTTCAATTAACTTCTTTGTTATTTTCCTTTATATATGGCTTTTTATTTAATTTTTTAGTTACCATAAATATAGCACTTCTTAAAAAAACTTTTCCTATATTAAAATTAATTAATATTATTTTACTTTGTATAGTATTATCTATTCTTTATATTACAATTTTGTATTATATAAATAATGGAATAATTCATATATATTTTTATTTAGTTTTTATTTTAGGCTTTGAATTTTATTTTAAGTGTAAAGAAAAACTAATAAGTGTCAAGTTTAAGAAATAATTCTATTTTACCTCTTCCAAAAGTGATATAATTTTAATAGAAAATGGGGTGAAGAGAATGACTAAAAGTAACAAGAAAAAACGTGGAGCTTATACATCTAGTCGTAAGCGTTTATTTATGTTAGGATTTGCTATTATAGGTTTATTCTCTTTACTTATAGGAACGATGTTTCCAACTTGGACACAAATCTATAAAAATAAAAAAGAAACAGAATTATTAAGTGCTGAGTTAGATAATTTATTAGAGGAGGAAGCTTCTTTACAATCAGAAGTTACAAAATTAGAAGACCCAGATTACATAGCTAGATATGCAAGAGAAAAGTATTTATATTCTAAACAGGGAGAATTAATTCTTAGAATACCTGGACTTGATAAAGAGAAAGATGAATAATCTTCTTTTTTTTAGTATAATAAGTATGTGGTGGTTTATATGGATAAATTATATGTAAGATTAGCGGCCCCTTTACAACAAGATAGTATTGTTGATGGGGAAGGCATTAGAACGGTAATTTGGTTTCAAGGATGTGCTCATAATTGTAAGGGATGTCATAATCCTGAATCTCATGATTTTAAAGCTGGAAAGTTAGTGGAAGTAGAAGAAGTAAAAAAACAGATAGATAATTTAGAGTTTCAAAAGGGAATTACTTTTTCGGGTGGCGACCCTCTTTATCAACCAGAAGCTTTACTTGAATTAGCTAAATATACCCATAAATTAGGTATGGATGTTTGGTGTTATACAGGTTTTACTTTTGAAGAATTATTAAGTATGGCTAGGAGAAATAAAGTAATCAAAGATGTTTTAAGTGAGATTGATGTTTTAGTTGATGGGAAATTTGAGCTTGAGAAAAAGTGTTTTGAAGTGAAATTTAGAGGAAGTTATAATCAAAGAATATTAGATGTTAAAAAGAGTTTAGAAGAAAATAAGGCTGTGGAAATAGAGAAGTACGTTTATAAGGTGGGAAGTTAAAAAGAAAATTCTTTCTTTTTTTATGAAATATGTTTATAATACTTACTTAAGGTGGTTTCTATGAATAGTATTATTTTAAATAATATATTTTTTAATTATGATAATCAAACTATTTTTAAAAATTTTAATCTATCTTTAAGTAGTTATAATACTTATTCCATTATGGGGTCTTGTGGCAGTGGGAAGTCAACTCTAGCTAAAATTATTGCAGGTATTATTCCATATGAGGGAGAAGTATTAGTAAATAATGAGTTATCAAACGATAAAGTTACTTTAGTTAATGAAGAAGTAATAGTAAATAATATAGATGAATTAGAAATATCTAGTTTACTAATATATTTTGATGTTGAAGACTTAAAGAATAAGAAATTAAGTAAAAAAGATAAGATGGTAATTGCTATTATGAATGCTTTATCCTTGAAAAGAGAAGTATTAATACTAGATAATATCTTTAATTATTTAGATAGTAGTTTTAAAAAGAAATTAATAAAATATTTAAAAGATAAGAAGATTACTTTAATAAATATTGTTAGTAATGAAGAGGATACTTTATATACAGATTATTTAATAGTATTATATAGAGGTGAAATAGCTATTGAAGGACCTACTTTATCTGTTTTTAAAGAAGAAAAATTAATAAGAAGATTAGGATTTAATTTACCTTTTTATGTGGATTTATCTATTCAACTTGGACTTTATGGATTATTAGATGATATTTACTTAAATAAGGAAGCGATGGTGAAAAATATATGGAAATAGAATTTAACGATGTATCAATAGACACTTTAAATAATATTTCATTTAAGGTCTTGAAAGGAGAAATATTAGCTTTAATTTGTGATGATAAACAAGTTCTTCTAGATTTATTATTACTTCATCAAAAACCTGCTAATGGTAGTATTTTATTTGATAAAGAGGAATTTAATAAAGATAGCAATAGTAACACTATAAATGATATTAAAATAAAAATAGGTCTTGTTAATAACTATACTGAAAAGAAATTTTTAACTAATGGTGTGCAAGATGAATTAGAATTATATATCAATCCTTTAACTAAAGAAAAAGATAAAAAATATCTTGATGCTTTAAAATTAGTTAATTTATCCCCAACTATTTTAGAAAGAAATCCTAACAGTTTATCATCTATCGAAAAAAGTAAATTAAGCTTAGCTTGTGGATTAATAACTAATCCATCATTAATAATATTGGATAATATTGAGTTTGGAATGAATTATAAAGATAAGAAAGACTTAAAAAAATTATTAATTAAGTTAAAAGAAAGATATAAAAAAACTATTATTGTAATTAGTGATGATATTGATTTTTTAACTATACTTGTTGATAATTATCTAGTTATTAACAAGGGAGAAGTAGCTTTAAAGGGAACTAAAAAGGATTTTTATAATGAAAAGTTGTATAATTATTGTGACAAACCAAAAATTATTGAGTTTATCAAATATGTTAATAAGAAAGGGCATCAAATTGAAGAATATACAGATTTAAAAGAATTAATTAAAGGAATTTATCGTGATGTTTAAGGTGTTAGATGAAATATTTAATAACAATATCTTATGATGGTAGCAAATTTCTAGGTTTTCAAAGGTTAAATAAAGGTTCCTCAGTCCAAAAGGAATTAGAAAATGCCTTATCTAAAATTAATAAAAGTCCTATTGAAGTCAAAGGAGCAGGAAGAACCGATAGAGGAGTTCATGCTAGTGGTCAAAAGGTTTCATTTGATTTGAGTATTGATATTCCAAGTGAAAGACTTAAAAATGCAATAAACTCTCTTCTGAGTGATTATGTATATGTTAAAGATTGTAAAGTTGTAGAAGATGATTTTCATGCGAGATTTAACGTAAAAAAGAAAAAATATGTATATAAAATTAATTTAGGCGAATATAATCCTATTATAGCAGATTATGCATTTTGGTGTCCGTATAAGTTAGATATTTCCAAAATGAAGAAATGTGGGAAATTATTTTTAGGAGTTCATGATTTTCGAAATTTTGTTTCAGGGGAAAGAGTAGATTATACAGCAATTATTTATGATATCAAATTTAAAAAGAAGAAAAATATTTTAGAAATAAGTTTTATAGGTAAGAGTTTTTATCGCTATATGGTAAGAAATTTAGTGGGTGCGATGATTGAAGTGGGAAGAGGAAAAGAAACACTTGATAAGGTCAAAGAGATGCTTAAAGGAGAAGAAAACATGTCTTTATTTACAGCACCGGCCTGTGGACTTTATTTGGAAGATATAGAATATTAGTTCTTTGTTATTTAGAATAGAAGTGCTATAATAGCAATGCAGCAAAGGAAGAGAAGTATGGAAAAGTATAAAAGAAATAATTTAAGAGCAGTTATGGGATTATCTGCACTATTGTGCTTAACAGGATGTGGTGAAGAAAATAAATCTGTAATGTATTTAGGCTATCAGACGGAAACAGATGCAATTTATTTTTCTTCTTTCGATGATGAGATAACTTATAATGGTACAATATCTTATGACAACCTAGAAAAAGGTGCTATAAAAATAGTTACTTTAAAACAAGGTGATATAACATATGAACCTAAACTTATGGGAGTTTATCTAAATAAAACAGACCCTATGTATGCACCTTCTTACTCGGATTTATATTATATTGACTTTGAGTCAAGAATTGCTTTAATAAAATATCATTGGGACACACTTGATATTACTACAGAACCAACTTTAGAAAGAGGAGAGAGTTTAGAAATAGTAGAAGAAGAAAATCTATTCAATTATGTTTTTCAATCTGGCTGGCTTGAAGAAGAGTATCCAATAGATGAATTAATTGTTTTCTATAATGAAAAAGTAAGGGAAAATAGAGACAATAAAGAATTAGAATTGACTTATTAGAAAAATTTACTAAAGTTATTGACTTTTTGCTTAATTTTGCTATAATTTTAACTGGTACATTTTATTTATGGAAACACAAAAACCCTGGGAAAGTTTGAAGTGTGGACATAAAGAAAGGAAATTATTATGAATACATTTATGGAAAAGAAAGAAACTGTTGAACGTAAATGGTACGTAATTGATGCTGAAGGAGTTAGTTTAGGAAGGCTTGCTACAAAAGTAGCTACAGTTTTAAGAGGAAAACATAAACCAACATATACTCCGCATATTGATTGTGGCGATTACGTTATCGTTATTAATGCAGAAAAAGTTAAATTAACAGGTAATAAATTATCAGATAAGTATTACTATGACCATAGTAGATATGCTGGTGGTTTAAGAGAAAGAACTGCTGGAGAAATGATTGAAAAGTATCCAGAAGAAATGGTTGAAAGAGCTGTTAAAGGAATGTTACCTAAAGGAAGATTAGGTAGACAAATGTATACAAAGTTATTTGTCTATGCAGGGAGCGAACACAAACATCAAGCTCAAAAACCAGAAGAAATGAAAGTTAATTAAGGAGGACTTAAATTATGGCTAATAAACAAGTATGGACAGCAACAGGAAGAAGAAAACGTTCAAGTGCTCAAGTAAGATTAACTAGTGGTAGTGGAAAAATTACAGTAAATGGTGTAGATGTTAATGAATATATGCCATATGCAACATTAGTTATGGATTTGAAACAACCTTTAGTAGCAACTAATAATGAAAGTAATTTTGATATTGATGTTACTGTTAAAGGTGGTGGCTTCTCTGGTCAAACAGGAGCTATTAGATTAGGTATTACTAGAGCCTTATTATTATTTGATGCTGATGCTGACCAAGGTAGAGAAGATGCTTATAGAAAAGTATTAAAGACTGCTGGTTTTGTTACTCGTGACCCTAGGGTTAAAGAAAGAAAGAAACCTGGTCTTAGAAAAGCTCGTCGTGCTCCACAATTCAGTAAACGTTAAGACAGTATTCGAAAATTTTGGAAAGTCCGTTATGCGGACTTTTTTAAGTGCTCATGTTTTAAAAAATATGTGATATAATTTAATTAGTATTAAGAAGGTTATGAAATGTATAAAAGTATAGATGAACAAAATGAGTTATTTTTATCAATAATTAGACAAAATAAAGATTTAATGTTAATTTTAGATTATTTGGTAGAATTAAATTTGCCTAATTTTTATATTGCAGCAGGTTCAATATTTCAAACTATATGGAATTATTATGATAAAAAAGAATTAAATTATGGAATTAAAGATATAGATATTATATATTATGATTGTAATAATCTTACAAAAGAAGATGAAAAAGAACTCGAAGAAAAAATTATAAATCATTTTAAAGAAATAAGTTTAAATTATGAATTTGATGTTCATAATGAAGCAAGAATGCATTTATGGAAAAAAGAAAATGAAAATAAGAAAATAAAACAGTATAAAAATTCGGAAGATGCAATTGATAAGTGGATAGCAACAGTTCATTCTGTTGGAATAACTAAAGTTAATAATTCAATTAAAGTCTATGCCCCTTATGGATTAAGTGATATATTTAACAAAACTATCAGACCAATTAAACATCAAGATAATTCTAAAGAACTCTATGATAAGAAAGTAGAAAGTTGGAAAAAAAGATTTGATAATTTAAATATTATTGAATGGTAAATATATAAACGAAATGAGTGAAAATATGACATTAATTGAAAAACTAAATACAAGTTATAAATATGCTTGTGAAAATTCGCAATATGTAAAAATTAATTATGAAAAAGTTGATGAAATGATTAAGAAAATTGAAGAGTCAAAGATAAGTTATTGGTTAGAATCTAATCCATTTGATATTTTTGATATGAATTTAGAATCTATTATTAATTTTTTGTTAATCTATCATTCTATAGGAGATTACTGCTTTTGGGGTAATCCAAAATGGGAAATTGAAACGTCTTTAGGAAAGTTAGATAGTTCTTATGCGATAATGTATTTAATAATTAATAGATTTAAGGAAGGTAAAACTTTTAATATGAGTTTTAAAGATTTTAAAAAATTTTTAGAAGGAAATGTTGAAATTCCATTATTGGAAGATAGATATAATAATCTTGTCCAAATGAATCAATTTATTGAACAACAAAATAAATCTTTTTATGAATTAATTAAAGATTTTGATAAAGATATACAATTATTAGAATTTATAATTAACAATTTTAAATATTTTGAAGATAAATCAAAATATAAAGGTAGAGAAATATATTTCTATAAAAGAGATCAATTACTAACATCTGACATATTGCATGTAATGGAGTCAGTTGGAAAAAAGAAAGTAGATTATTCTCATTTAATAGGGTGTGCTGATTATAAAATTCCTCAAGTAATGAGATGTTATGGAATGCTAGAATTTAATGATGAATTAATGGAAAAGGTAGATAATCAAATAGAATTATTAGAAAATAGTGAAGAAGAAATAGAAATTAGAGCAAATGACTTAGAAATAATAGATTATATCTATGAAAAATTGGGAAAGAGATATCAGAAAATGGCTATAAACGACTTTATTTGGTTACTTGGACAAGATAAGTCAAATATGAATAAGCCATATCATAGAACATTGACAAATCATTATTAGAATGTAAATTCAATATAATATAAAAGATAGTGAGGTAAAATAATGATTGATATTCAAAAAGCAAGAGTTGGATTTAAAAATTTTTTAGAAAAGTATAATAATCAAGATTCTTTAGGATTTAAGTTAAAGGTAGTTCATACTTATAAAGTAGTAGAAAATGCTAAAATAATCGCAAAAAACTTAAATTTATCGGAAGAAGATATAGAACTTGCCGAATTAATAGCACTTTTACACGATATTGGTCGATTTGAAGAGTTAAATTTTTTAAGTCAGTTTGATAGTGTGAAGTTTGACCATGCTTCTTATGGCTGTAAAATGTTATTTGAAGATAATTTAATTAGATATTTTATTGACGATAATAGTTATGATGAATTAATAAAAATTGCTATTGATAATCATAGTAGATTAAATATTCAAGATGGTTTAAATGATAAGTTTTTATTACATGCTAAAATTATTAGAGATGCTGATAAAATAGATAATTTTAGAGTGAAAAAAGAAGAGAAAATAGAGGCGATATTTCCTGGTAAAGTAAAATCAATTGCTGATATGGAAAATTCTAAAATTTCTGATAAAGTATATGAAACTATAAAAAATAATAAATGTGTCGATATTCATGATAGAGTAACTCTTCTTGATTATTGGGTATGTGTCTTAGCATTTATATTTGATTTAAATTTTAAAGAATCTTATGATATTATAAAAGAAAAAAACTATGTAAATGTTCTTATAGATAGAATTAAATATAAGGATGAAGAAACAAAACAACGTATGGAAGATATTAGAAATATTATGAATGAGTACATTAATGAGCAAGTAGAAAAGAATTAATATTTATAGATATAGCAACAAAAATAAAATGGAGGTAATTATGGTAGATTTATCGGGGAAATGGATTTCTTCTTTTATACAGAATAATAAAATTTATAATGAAGAAGTTATATTTAATCAAAAAGATAATAAAATATCAGCAGATATTACTTTAAATTTTGAAGGTGAAATGTGTAAGTATAAATTTAATGGAGTAATTAGTAATAAAGTTATAAACGGTACTTATGAATATTTGGATAATTGTGATATCGAAAGTGGGACAATAAGTCTTAAAATTATCAACGAGAATTTTTTATATGGAGTAACCACCTATATTTCGACAGATAAAAATAATGATGATGTAATTCAAAGTCCTTATGCCTTATTTCGTAATACAGAGAATGATTTAGGAACTTTTAATTTATGTCAGAAATGTGTTAATGCTAAAGCTACTTGTTGTTCCAATTTAGAAGTTGATTCGCCAATGATACTTCCTAATGAAGCGAAAGAAATTGCAAAATCAATTAATTTAGAAATAAATGACTTTGCCAATTGTATTGATTTTTCAAAAATGTATAAAGATAATTCATTTAAAAGTTTATATCAAATGAAAAGACAAGATAAGAGTAATTCTTGCTATTTTTATAAAGATTGTAAATGTAGTATTTATAATATAAGACCAATTGATTGTCGAATATTCCCTTATGATATTAAATTAGAAAAAGATGGAAACTATTATTTAGTTTATTATTTATCGGATAATTGTGCTATTAAAAATATTAGTTTAGATAATTTAAAAATAGTATCCTATAATACAAAATGGTTTTTAAGATTGTTACTTCCTTATTTAAGAGAATGGACAGACCCATATTGTTCAAATAAGTTAACTAAAAAAGAAAATTACAAGATAATTTGTAAAATTGAAGACTTATTTTGATTTAAAATATAAACTTTTTAAGGAAAGTTTTGTAATATAATAATTTTAGGGAATATATACAGTTAAAATTATTTGCTTATTCTAGCAAGTGAAAGTTTTTGTATTTTCTCTATTAAGAAATCATATAAGGCAATCGCATAAAAATTTGACACAAAGTAAAAAAGTCCCATAAATACTTAAAAAAATCAATTTAGTAAATTTTTGTTACATGAAGTTTGTAATATAAATATTTTTGACTAATCCCTTATTTTATTGAGGTTAGATTATCAATACTATTTTTTATGCGATTGCCATAGAAATCATATACTATAATTGACAAGTAATACAACATTATGTTATATTACTTGTACCGAAAGCGTTATTGCTTTGTCAGGTCTATAACCGATGTATGATTTATAATTTAGTGCTTAGCACCATCTCGGTTAGGAATGAGGAACTTTGATTCCTTTTTCTTATGGCAAAAATAATTTAACTTCAATAAAGTTTGTAGTAGCGGAAATATCTTTGTTATTAGTTAAATATTGCTCAAATTCTCTATGTAGATAATTAGACATTATATCAGCACTTTGAATACCATAATGAAATTTTGAATTATACATTTTTAAAGTAACTTTTAAGTTCCCATTTAAAATAGGTTTATGTATTATAGAATAGTCAAAATTTATAATTCCATTTACTAATTCTTCATATATACTATTTTTTAAACTATAGTACCCATTACTTTTAGTTTTAGCATCATCTGATTTTATGCGTATTGTTAAATCATTAGAAGGGTTTATGAATTTATTTTTAATAGAGTATAATACAATTTGTTTAACAATTAATTTTTGAGCATAGTCACAATATCTACCTCTGGAAGATTTATCTTCTAAAATTCTATTATAAAGTTTAGTATTGTTAATAAATACTCCATAATTGTTTTGCTTTTTTACTAGGTTAAATATTCTTCTTCTATCTGCTTGTTTTAATTTTGTAGTTGCTTTTATTTCTATACAATTTTTATCACATTTTTCAATATTTTGATTGCAATATTTACATTTTAAATCATTAATTATACTTTTATATTTATTTATAAAATTTAAATATTCTTCTGAAGAGTAAAAAAATAATCCACCAAAAATACAGGAATTTTCATTACTATTTAATTTACCTGAGTCATCCATAAGAATAAATATTTCATTTTTTATTGTTTCTCACTTCTTTCTATAAATTTTTTAAAAATGCTATAGCATACTTGAATTAGTTCTAAAAGATGAACATAATTTTATTGTCGAAAAATTTTATATAAAAATTTTCTTAAACTATATAATAACAAAATATCACTAAATTGTCGAACTTAGTGAGAAAAAGGAAAAGATAACATTGACAAAAGCTTAAAACTTCTGTTTGTCTGTTCTTACAAGAATTAAAAAGGATGCTAAATATTTTTATTACTATAAATTATTCTTCAGTATCCTCAAAAAATTTACCTATAGGAGTATCTAAAACAACTGAAATTTTATATAAAGTTTTTAAAGATATACCTTCTCTACCACCTTGTGTTTCAAATCTTCTTATATAATCAGCAGAAATACCTATATCGATAGCTAATTGTTCTTGAGTAATTCCAACTAGTTTTCGATATTTGCGAACATTTTTAGATATTATTATATTTAAATTCTCTACAAAATAGAACTCTCTTTTAAATGTAGTCATAAACTTTTCACCTATAATTAATATAGACTAAAACATAAAAATCATCTGTTAAGTATTGCTTAACAATCAAATTATGACTATTTATTAAGTAATATAAAAATAAAAGATTTAAATGAAAAGCTTTAAATCCTAGTGATTAATTATTTTCTAAAAATTTATTTATGGGAGTATTTAGAACTACAGAAATTCTATATAAAGTTTTAATAGACATTCCTTCTTTTCCTTCCTGTGTTTCAAATCTTCTTAAATAATCAACAGAAACTCCAATATCAATAGCTAATTGTTCTTGAGTAATTCCATCTAATTTACGATATTTACGTACATTTTTAGATATTACTATATTTAAATTTTCTATAAAATCAAAATCTCTTCTAAATGTAGTCATACTTCTTATCACCTATAATTAATATAGAACAAAACAAAAAAATTATCTGTTAAGTACTGCTTCATAAAATGTGTTATAATGTTATTGGTGGTTTGGATGGTATTTGAAGTATTTAAAAAAATAAGAAATAAGTTAAATAAATTTGAATACTATCCTCATGGACTAATTTCTTTTATTGTTATTAAACTATCTCAAAAACGGATAGATAAAGAAAAGGGAAAAATAAATAAGAAAATTATTGATTTTATTAAATATAAATAGATTCTCACAATAAATTACTTGACTAAGTATATATGGCAAATATACAATATTAACTATATTTTGTTTGTTAGGAAGTGAAAAAATGAAATTTTATTCGGAAATTGAAAGTGATTTTTTTCTTCCCATTAGTAACGAGAGATATATTAACCACACCTTAGATAAATCTAAATTACCTAAATGGTTTTATGAAAAGTATCAAGATTTAATTATGTTTATACCAAAAATAAAGGATTTATTTGCTAAATTCTTAATAAATGAATACTATAATGATATTTATAACAAAGAATATCAAAAATATTTAGTAGAAAAGTATAAAACGAAGTATTTAAGTATTAATAGTAATTTAAACGAAGAATTAACTTTATTAGAAATAAGAAATAGTATTCAATATTGGGGAAATGTTTTAGAACTTTTATTTATGATTGATTCCACTTTATTTGAAAAAAGCAATTTTATTTCTATGATGCAATTATATAATTCTGCTTTAATTGACATTGGAAGTATTGAAGGTTCATTAAAAACAAAATATTTACCAAATAGTTGGCTATTAACATCAAGAGGTTATTTATATAATATGCAAGCTACTGCCCATGAAGCAGGATGTTATAATGATTATTATAAAGAAAAAATGAATTGGTTTTTAACTAAATCAGAACCTTATATTCCTCAAAATAAAATATCTACGGATAAAATTAATCCTTATCCAGAACTTAGCGATATTTTGATAATTTTAAAAAGTGGATATATTAAAGCTGATATTTTAGATGTATTGTTGCATTACATTAATTATTATCATTTCAATTATAGAATATATGACCATAAAATAATAATGATTTCATTAGGTATGATAGAACTACGGACTGATTTGTTTAATTTTTTTGAAAGATTAGAATTATATACAGATTCGCCAAAAGATAGTCTTAGAAAAGTTATTGAAATAACTAATAATAAATATCTTGATGTTTTAGTAAGATGTTGTGGTGTTAGTAAAATTGCTACTTTTCCTTATAAACAATAATTACAAGTTTATTAACTGCAAAAGATGATTTTAGAGAATATTTAGAAAGAGGATATAATGTTTGTTTTATACCGCCTATAATTATAAATAAAAAGACAAGAATGGTAGAAGAATTAAATATGAACTTACCTATAATTAGTAGATATATAGAAAATCAAGTGATTACTGAAAATGACTTTGCAAGAGGAAAAATTTATACTAATCACTTAAAATATTAAAAAAATTAACAACAAAGAAAAATGTTTATAGTATTTTTTAATAAATATAATTATCTTAAAATGTATATATTTTATTAGGGGTTTACTATGAAAAAGATATATTACGTTTTATATGTTGTGTGTTTACTATTACTTACAACTGTACTAGTTTATGCTAAAGTAAGTGATTATAAATTAAGCGGAAAAAGAGTCGTAATTGATGTTGGACATGGTGGTCTTGATGTTGGAACTATATACCGTGAAACTTACGAGAAGGACATCAATTTAGGCATAGCTTTGAAATTAAAAGAAGAACTAGCTAAAGAGGGAGTTACTGTTTATATGACAAGAGATGAAGATTATGACCTTGCCTCTCCCAATGCTAAAAGAAGGAAAAAATCGGATTTTGATAATCGGATTAAATATATTAATGAAAGTAAAGCTGATTTTTATGTTTCTATCCATATTAATTATTTAGATAATTCCAAATATAGTGGTGGCCAAGTTTTTTATTTAGATGATTCGTATGATTTAGCATCAAGTATCCAAGATTCTTTTAATAAAGAATTAAAATCAAATCGAGAAGTAAAAAAGATGAGTAACACATACTATATGTATCGCCAATTAAGTATTCCAGGGGTGTTAATAGAGTGTGGCTTTTTATCAAATGTTTCGGAAAGGGAAAAGTTAAAAACGGAAAAGTATCAAGAAGATATTGCTAAAACAATAGTAAAAGGAATTATTAATTATTATTAATTTCACTTATTTTTCACAAATTTATAACTAATAAATCACATAAAAACCATATCATTTATCTAGCTCATGTGTTATAATTCTATAATAGGTGATAGCTATGGTAAAGACATTCAAGACTTTAGACGAGCAGATTTCTATCTTAAAAAGTAAAGGCTTAGTAATTGATGATATTGATTATGCTAAAGATATTTTGCTACGAGAAAACTATTTCTTCATAAGTGGATATCGTCATTTGTTTTTAAAATCTTTTAAAGATAGAATGTTTATACCAGGTACTAACTTTCGTGAGTTGTATGGACTTTTTAATTTCGATAGGCAAATAAGAAATATAATTTTTAAAAATTTGCTTATAATAGAAAATAATGCTAAAAGTATTTTCTCTTATGTGTTATCAAAAAAATACGGAATTAAAGAAAAAAATTATTTAAATCCAGCTAATTTTAATCGTAGTCAAGATAAAGTTAAGCAAGTGAATGATTTACTGAAAAAAATGAAAAGACAGATAAGAGTTAATGGGGTGCAACATACAGCGACAGAACATTACATGAATAATTATGGGTATGTACCTTTGTGGATACTTGTTAAAGTCCTATCATTTGGAATTGTTAGTGAGTTATTTACGATATTGAAACCTGATGACCAAAAAGAAATAGCAGAAATTTATGGCGTAAGTGTTGAACAGTTATTAGTATATTTACCGATTTTAGCAAACTTTAGGAATTTATGTGCTCATGAAGATATAATCTATGAACATAAAACTCATAAGATTATCGAAAATACAAAATATCATGAACTTTTAAATATTCCTAAACAAGATGGAGAATATATATATGGTAAGGAAGATTTATTTGCACTTATTATCATTTTGAAGTTTATGTTAAGAGAAGACGATTTTACTCTTTTAATTAATGAATTTGCTTATGAAGTTAATATACTTGAAGGAAAACTGCATTCTATTAGTATTAATAAAGTATTAGATGCATCAGGTTTTCCAAGAAATTTTGAAGATATAGCGAGGATTGATATGTATGGAAACTAAAAAGAAAAATTATTTTGTGGAAGCTTTAATTATAGTAATTGTCGGAGTTTTAACTTTGTGCTTAGGAGTAGGGCTGACGATTAAATATTTTAAAGACCACCCTAATTCAGTAGAAGAGATAACAAATATTACGAAAACAGAAAAAGAGGTTACAGTAACAGATACGGGGATTGCTGATGCTGTTGAAAAAGTTTATGATGCTGTTGTGACTGTTCTTAGTTATAAAAATGAAAAAGCTTATAGCTCAGGAACTGGTTTTGTTTATAAAGTAGAAGGAGAAAAAGCTTATATTTTAACTAATTATCATGTAATAAATGGAGGTAACAAGTTTACTGTTACTTTAACTAAAGGCGAAATATTAGATGCTACCTTAGTCGGTGGCGACAAGTATAGTGATGTTGCAATATTAGAAGTTTCTTCCAAAGATATTAGTGTTATTGCAACTCTTGGAAGTAGTGAATCTACACGAGTTGGGGACACAGCATTTGCTGTAGGTTCTCCTGTCAGTGAAGAGTATGGTTGGACTGTAACAAGAGGAATATTGTCTGGAAAAGATCGTACTATAACTGTTAGTCTATCTAATTCAATGTTAAATAATGATACTGTAGCAATGAATGTAATCCAAACTGATGTTGCAATAAATAGTGGAAATAGTGGCGGTCCTTTATGTAATAGTAATGGTGAAGTAATTGGAATAACTTCTAGTAAAGTTGCTGCAACTGGTGTAGAGGGGATTGGTTTTGCAATTCCTATAGAAGATGCTTTAAATATTGCCGAAAAACTAGAAAAAGGAGAAGAGATAAAAAGACCTTATATTGGAATTAATATGATGGAACTTGAGGCAGCTAAATACTATAGTGATGTGGATATTAAAGCTGATTATGGTGTATTTATTAATTCCGTGGTAGATGATTCTCCAGCTGCCAAAGCAGGAATTAAAGCGGGAGATGTTGTTACTGAGATAGAAGACAAAAAAATCACATCAATTTCATCTTTTAGAAGTGAGTTATATAAGCATGAGGTTGGAGATGAAGTTAAAATGAAGTTAATAAGAAATAAAAAGGAACAAGAAGTAACTGTCAAATTAGGAGCTAACTCATAAGAAAAAGAGTTAGTTTTTTAAATTTTGTTATATAATTAATTAAAGAGATGATTTTTTATGGGCACAATTTTTAGTTATATCGAAAAATATGGTAATCGAAGTTATACAATTGAAAAATTTAATGATATAGATAATCTAGTTTATTCGGAACTTGCTTATATCGATTTTAAAGATATTGTAAGTGAGGGAAGAGATACGATTAACTTACAAGATGCTGCTAACTTATTTTTTAGAACCTATTCTTATAAGGAATATGCCAAGTTCGGTATTGCATTTCGTGATTCTTATAAATTATTGATGGCGATTAAAGATAAGCCCCGTTATAAAAATAATTTGTTATATAATTATGTTTATAAGGGAGATAGAGAAAGTCAGTTTTCAGCAATGTGTATAAAAGTTAAGGGGAAATTTACATATGTTACTTTTGAGGGGACTGACCATTTATTAAGTGGCTGGAAAGAAGATTTTGCTCTTTCTTATGAGTTTCCTGTTAGGTGTCAGAAGAGTGCTATGGAATATATTTCTAAGTGTTTGTCAATTTTAGACCATACAGTTTATATTGGTGGTCATTCTAAAGGCGGAAATCTTGCCATGGTTGCCGGAATGTATGCTAAATCTATTGATTATTTTAGAATAAAGAAAATTTATTGTAACGATGGACCTGGGTTTAGAGAAAAAGAACTTAATTCGGAAGAGTTTGCAAAAATAGGAAAGAAACTTGTTTGTATAATGCCTAATTATAGTGTTGTGGGAGTTTTATTAAATAAAAAGTGTGACCCCATTGTTGTTAAGTCGACAAGAAAAGATGTTTTATCACATGCTTTATGTACATGGTGTATAAATGATAAAGAGTTAGAGATTGCTCCTTTAAGTAGATTTAGTAAGAATATTGCTAAAAGTATGAACGAATGGATAAATAATTATACCGATGAAGAGAGAAGATATTTAACTGATACTCTATTTAATGCTTTATATGATGCTGATATTGAAGATTTATATGATATAGTAAATTTGAAGAAAATTATAGGTGTTATAAAAAGTGTTAAAGGAATGAATAATGATGCTAAAAAATTGTTTATCGACTTAATTGAATATAATTTAGGATATTGTATTAAAAATGCTTTAAATTAAATGACATAGTTGGGAATATATGGTAAAATGTTACTCGACAGGGGTGGCATTTATGAGACTAGACCAATTAATAAATCAAGTAGTTGGATATAATAACTATTATGAAGGAGTAACATATCCATATAGAAATATAAAATATGTATCTTCCGAAATATGTGAAGAAAAATATTTGCATAATTTTGAAGTAAAAGATAAATATC
Organism: uncultured Erysipelotrichaceae bacterium; assembly: GCA_948442015.1. Classification (GTDB taxonomy): domain Bacteria; phylum Bacillota_I; class Bacilli_A; order RF39; family UBA660; genus CAOJBM01. The sequence continues at coordinate 5,027 of CAOJRP010000010.1, read as the reverse complement.
TTAATAAAGTTTATAAAACAGAAATAAAAAATAATGGTGGGGCATTACATAGCATTAGATGTAACTGTGAGAGGTTTAGAAGAAGTCAAGCTTGTCCCCATATTGCTACTGTATTGTATTTTTATTCTGACGAAATATTTTCTAAAGAGTATGTTAATCCTTTAGAAGCTTCTTTGAATGTTTTAAATTTATTTGTTAATAATGATAAAAAGGAAATAAAAGAGAAACTTAATTTGGATTTTGAATTTGAATTTCATAATAATAGTATTTCTTTAAAGTTGTTTCTTGGAGTTAAAAAGTTATATACTCTTAATGATAATAAATTTTATAATTTTATGAGAGCTTATCGAAGAAATAGAGCTTTTGAATTTGGGAAAAATTTTACTTATGACCCAAACAAGCATTATTTTGATAAAGAAGATAAAGAAATATTTGATTTTATTTTAAATGGTGCTACTCAAGATAATTATTATATGAGTCCCTTAGATATGAATGTTAGAGACTTTGAGTCAATACTATCTTTACTAAAAAATAGAACTTTTAAAATAGCTGGTTTAGGTGAAATAAATGCTGTACTAGATGGAATGCCAACAAAGTATAAATTAGAAGAAACAAATGATAATTTTAAAGTAACTATTGAAGATTTTACTAATTACCATGTTTTATTAGAAAGTAAAAAATATGTTGTTTATAAGCATAATTTGTATATTTTAAATGAGTTTGAAAGTAATTATTTAAAAGTACTAGAACAGCAAAGAATTAGTAGTTTAGAATTTAAAAAAGAGACAATTAATAAGTTTGGTGAAGGCTTGTTTCGAAAAATGAAGGGCAATATTGAAATAGATGAAGCAATTACAGATATCGATTTGCCTAAAGAAGTAAATACGAAGTTGTATTTTGATATTTTATATAGTAAGTTGAAATGTCAAGTGAAATTTGATTATAGTGGCAAAGAAGTAGGATATTCTGAGAAATCTGATTTTTTAAGAGATAAGGACACTGAAGACGAAGTTTATAGTGAAATGCTTGGCTTTGGTTTTAGGGAAGAGAATAAGGAACTAGTTTTAGCTGATGAAGAGGGAATTTATAGTTTTTTAGATGAGAATTTGTCAGTTTTAGCGGAAAAATATGAAGTATTTACTAGTAAGAAAATAGATAGTATTAATATTTTTAAGAAGATGAAAACTAATAATAACTTTTCTATTGGAGAAGATGGGATATTGTCTTATAAGTTTGATGTTGAAGGTTTAGACTCAAATGAATTAAACGGGTTGTTTAAAGCTCTAAAAGCTAAGAAAAAGTATTATAAGCTTAAGAATAATAATGTGGTTTCTTTAAATGAGAATGAAGAATTATCTAATTTAAATGCTTTAATGCAAGATTTGGAAATCAGTGGTGTGGATATCGAAAATGGTAGTGCTGAAATACCTAAATATCGAGCATTGTATATAGATAGTTTGAAAAATAATCGCTATAAGGATATTAAGACTAATAATTTGTTTGATGACTTTATTAAGAATTTTGCAAAGTATAAAGATTTGGAAGTTTCTTTCGATAAAAATGATAGTAAAGTATTAAGAGATTATCAAAAAGAAGGAGTTAGGTGGCTAACAACAATCTATAAGTGTGATTTAGGGGGCATTTTAGCCGATGAAATGGGGCTTGGTAAGAGTGTTCAAACAATTTCCTTTATTAAGCAAATTTTAGAAGAAAATAAAGACGCGAAGATTTTGATTGTGGCTCCGACATCACTGATTTATAACTGGCAAAAGGAATTTGAAAAGTTTGGTAGTGATTTAAAATATGTAGTTGTCGCTGAGAATAAAGCTAAAAGATTGGAAGTTTTAAATAATAAAGATAAATATAATATTTTTATTACTACTTATGGGTTAATTCGTAATGATAATGACGAATATGAAAATATGGATTTTGAGTTATGTGTTATTGATGAAGCTCAGACAATTAAAAATTACCAAGCAGGAATGACTAGGGAGATTAAGAAGATTAAGAGTAAGTGTAAAGTTGCTTTAACAGGTACTCCTGTTGAGAATAATATTACGGAATTATGGAGCATTTTTGATTTTATTATGCCAGGGTACTTAAATTCTTTAGCTAAGTTTAAAGAGAAGTATAATGTTCATGATGTAGCAGAGGAAGATTTGGAAGTGTTAAAAACTTTGAGTTTGCAAATTAAGCCTTTTATTTTAAGAAGAAAGAAAAGTGAAGTAGCAGAGTCTTTACCTGATAAGATTGAGAACAAGATTTATATTGAATTGCCTAAGAAACAAAAGCTTTTGTATATGAAAGAATTAGAAGATACTAAACGAGAAATGGATGAGATTATTGCTACCGAAGGTTTCTTGAAATCAAGAATCAAGTTGTTACAACTTTTAACAAAATTACGACAAATATGTATTGACCCTAGTGTTATGTATGAAAATTATGATGGGGAAAGAGCGAAGATTGAAGAGTTAATAAATATTGTTAAGGATAGTATTGAAAATGGGCATAAGATGTTGATTTTTAGCAGTTTTAAGAGAGTATTAAAAAATGTTCAAAAAGAGTTTGAAAAAGAAGGTATTTCTTCTTATATGATTGATGGGGATGTTAAGAATAAGGAAAGAGTTAGATTGGTAGATAAGTTCAATGAGGATGATACTAGTTGTTTCTTGATAACTTTAAAAGCTGGGGGAACAGGTCTTAATTTAGTTGGTGCTGATACAGTAATTCATTTGGATATTTGGTGGAATCCATCTGTTGAGGACCAAGCTACAGATAGAGCACATCGTATTGGTCAGACAAAGAAAGTTACTGTGTTGAAACTTGTGACGAAAGGGACTATTGAAGAGCGTATCATTGAACTGCAAGAAAAGAAGAAAGTTTTAAGAGATAATTTGATTGAAGGGCATAATAGTGAGGCTTTATCTTCATTGACGGAAAAAGATATTAAAGATTTGTTAGCATATACAGAAGAGTAATTTATAAAAGTATAGTGTCTAAATAGGATGTTTATCATAGATTATATTGAGGTGATAAACATGACAAAAGTGGTTGTAGATGCTGGACATGGTGGAATAGTTTTAGCCCAAAAAAGAGGAATGGCTATAACGTAAGTAAATACAAAATAAGGTACTTCAAGTAAGTACTTTTATTATGGAAAAAATTGGTAAAAAATATTGATTTTGTGTCCAAAAAAGTATATAATTATAAATACAACGAAGCTCATTGATTTACTCGATACTCTTTTAGAGTATTCGCAATCTTTTGGCTATATTATTTGTGGTCGTCTCTTAATTAGGGAGCATCAGTAAGAATTGCTACTAAAAATTGCTAATCATATTGATGTAATACCTAATAAGTAGCTATACCATATTACTATGGTATAGCTAGATGGCCTGTTCTATTGACAATCAATTTAGTCAATGAGGCCTCTAGTAATAATTATTATTGGAGGTGAAGAAAAATGGATGGTAAAATTAAATACTCATCTGAGAAAAGTAAGAAAAAAAGTAAAAGAGATTTTGAAATTAATTTTTCTAAAAAGGATTTTCTTTTGGTTCTTATTTTTCCATCATTAGTAATATTACTAACTAATGAAGTTTTTTTGAATTTCGTTGTTGAGATTGTTAGATTAATTTTGAACAGGTCATTCTATTATTTGTGTAATAATAGAATTTTTGTTTTTAAAGAGGTGAACTATGAATTTGGATAAACTAATAGAACAAAAAATACATGAATCAAGATTATATGGGGTAACAAAGCCAACTATTATTAAGGAAATGTTAGATATTCCATATAATATAAATATTAAGCATTTAGATAAAAACATAGATAATTTTTATGATACTTTTTATATTATGAAATCGTGGGCAGAAGATAGTCAAACTAAAGAAGAAAAATATCAAAAATTTCTTTGTATTGAAAAAGATATAACTAAAAGATTAAATGAGATTCCTTATGGAGAAGATAGTACAAAATATAGAAAAATATCTACTATAAATACAGAATGGCTAAAAAAATCTCAGAAAAAATTTAATAAAATTTTAATGAATATTTTACTTGACAAAAAAGTAAGGGGCATTAAACAAAAAAGTGTTATTCCATATTTGCATTCTGCTGTTAAACAACGATCATATCATACTAATGCACAAGTTCATATTGGAGAAAGGTATGTTTTTGCAATTGATTTAAAAGATTTCTATCCATCTGTTACTAAGTATAAGTTATATTTGTTTTTTAAAAGTAAATTTCATTTATCTTCAGATATAGCAATGTTTTATTCGGTTTTATCTACTTGTAAAGCAGACGATACCTCATATCGTTTAGGACAAGGATTATCTCAAAGTTCTACGTTAGCATACCTTGTAAATTATAGTTTATTTAATTTTCTATATTATTTAGCAAAAGAAAATAATATTGATATGTCAATATATGTAGATGATGTAGTCTTTAGTAGTCAAAAAGAAATACCACAATTTTTTATTGACAGATTATTTGGTATTATTAAAGGAAATGATATGTTAATAAAAAGACAAAAAGTTCATAGTTATAAAAAGGAAAGTGTAAAAAAAATAACAGGAGTTTATGTAAATGGAAATAGAACTAGGGTTGCTAATGAAAAACATTTAGAAATCCATACTCAATATAAATACTTGAAAAAAGAAATAGAAAATATTAGTAATATTAGTGATTATTTTAAAATATATAATTTATATTTAAAATTTTATGGAAATTATCAACATATTAAAATGGTGGAGGGTAAAGTACATGATCGTTATAGATTATTTATAAAAGAATATGATGAGTATTTTCCAAAAGGTATAAATAAAAAACAAAAAAATTTAATTTATCAGAAAAATAATATAAAAAATTTAAAAGATAATCAAAAAATAAATAATTGCTATCAAAGATTAATAAACAAAAATAAAATTAAAGCAGATGTTCTATGAGCATCTTTTATTATACAAAAATTTAAAAGAAAGACTCTTATAATAAAAACTAGATAAGAAATATTCTACAAATTTTGA
>CAOJRP010000009.1 GCA_948442015.1 uncultured Erysipelotrichaceae bacterium | reverse complement strand
GGAATCAAGGATATAATGAATACACCATAGAGCACAAACAAGATATACACGATGTGTCCTGAAAGCAACCGAGTTTAAGCCCCGCTGCTCTGCGGCGGGGTAGTTAACATAACATTTGGTATTAATCAACCAACCCTAAAAAGTAAATAAGAAAAAAGGCAAAACCGATGTTCTACTCGTGTCTTAGATGGTACTATAACATATGAAAAAAAGCTTGTAAAATCACGATTTTCAAATTAAAAAGACAATAATTTATTACTGCTTAGCAATAACTTAATTATTGTTTTTATATTTTCTTAATAATCAAAAAATTGATAAATTCATAAAATATTTATTTCTAGTGACAAAAAGTGCAAACTATAAAACTTATTCCCTCGAAATATTCAAAATAATTCCCATGCTTATCATACTTATTAATAAAGATGAGCCACCATAAGATAAGAAAGGAAGCGTAACACCTGTTACAGGAATTAATCCAACAACAACCATTAAATTAATACAAGCTTGAATAAGAATTCCAAAGCCTAAACCAAAAGCTAAATACTTGCCAAAAGAGTTGGTTGCTCTTTTACTAATTTTGACACATCTAATAAATATAAAGACAAATAAAGAAGTAACAATTAAAACACCAAGAAAGCCAAATTCTTCTGAAATAATTGAAAAGATAAAGTCTGTTTGCGGTTCAGGAAGATAAAAGTGTTTCTGTCTTGATTTTAAGAAACCTTGTCCAAGAATTCCCCCTGGCCCAATAGCATATAAACTTTGAATTATTTGAAAACCTGAACCTAAAGGGTCAACCCAAGGATTTAAATAAGAGACAATTCTTGCCATTCTATAAGGAGCAGCGATAATTAACCCGACAATTCCAAGGAGTGCACATAACCCTACTTTAACAAAGAAACTAAAGTTGACACCTGATATAAAGATAATAGCAACTAGTGTTACAACAATAACAAAAGCTTGGCCAAAATCTGGTTCTAACATAATTAAAAGAAAGAAAACTCCTATAACTAAGAAAAGTGGTAAGACTCCTTTAATAATATATTTAATATTTTTTTCATTAGTTGATAAATACTTGGAAACATAGATAATCAAACCAATTTTCGAAAACTCTGATGGTTGAACACCAAGCCCACCAATACCAAACCAACTCCTTGAACCATTTCTTACAGTTCCAATACCGGGAATTAAAACTAGAATTAATAACAAAAAGCAAACTAATAAGATAAGGTTTGCTTTGTCTTTATACAATTTATAATCTATTTTCGAAACTATAACCATAATTACTAAACTTACAATAAAAAATATTCCTTGTGATATAACATATTTATATGGATTATGAAACTTATACTCTGCCCAAATATAACTCGATGAATAAATCATTACAATGCCAAAAATACTAATTGCAACGATACAAAAGAATAATAATAAATCAAAGTATTTCCTCTTCATAAATAACCCCCTAAAATTATCTATTCTACATCCAAACACCATAAGTAATAGCTATCATTGATAAGATTAAGCCAACTGTCCAAAATAATTTAACAATATCACTTTCACTCCAACCACACTGTTCAAAGTGATGATGAAGTGGTGCCATTTTAAAGATTTTTTTCTTAAACTTAATAATAGCTATCATTTGAATTAAAGAGCTTAATGTTTCAATTACAAAAACAAATCCTACTAAAGCCAGTGATAACTCATGACGTGTTAAAATAGCAATAGCAGCAAGAACTCCACCTAATGCAAGGGATCCTGTATCTCCCATAATAACTTTGGCAGGATGCGAATTAAATAATAAAAAACCAAACAAAGAACCAACTAAGACAAAACAGAAGATGGCGATTTCTTGATATCCTTCAAGCCATCCAGCATTCCAAGCAAGTAACCCATATGTGAAAAATGCACAAGCTGATAATCCTGTTGCTAAACCATCTAAGCCATCGGTGATATTAACAGCATTACTAGTACCAACAAGTAAAAATAATATAAAGATACCATAAACCCAACTTAAGTTAACATCAATCCCTAAAGACGATATTTCAAGAGTTGGCTCTCCTCCATTTTTCATATAAATATAGAAGAATACTAAAGCAATTAACATTTGCATTAAAAATTTAAAAGCCATCGATAATCCTTTATTATTATGAAATTTTATTTTTAAATAATCATCTAAAAACCCAAGTAGAGCATAAGCAATAAAGACAATTAAGATAATTATAAGATTTGAACTATATGCTATACTTCCCCTTAAATATAGTAAAATTATCGTTACAATCGTCGGAAGAATAAAAATTAATCCACCTATTGTTGGAGTTCCATTTTTTATACTATGTCTTTTGCCAAGTGTAGCACTAACATTTTGGCTTATTTTTAATTTTCGAAGAATAGGAATTAAAACAATTCCTAAAACTACTGATAGAATAAATCCTATCATCATGGCCATTGCTGTTTTGGCTAATATTAGCATAAGAACACCTCATTTCATATCAATTATACTATAATATATATATATATTTAATTAGGAGAAAAAGAACTTTACATATATTTACATTTTAATTATTTAGCATAAGTCTAACTATTCCTCCATCAGCAACATAAGTATTTGCTTCTGGCTCTTGATAAATGACTTTATCACCACTACCATTAGTTTCGATTTTATATCCTTTTAATGTTTTTACTGCCTCTTCCTTACTCATCCCAGTAACATCAGGCAATAAATTATATTTTGTATCTAACCAAGTATAAACTCTTGGCATACCATCTTTACTCTCTTTAATATTTAAAATACCTGCCGCTTCTTTTAAAATATTTTTGGCAATCGGAGCAGATACTGTACCACCATATTGAGTTATTCCTTTTGGGTTATCAATAGCAACATATAAAACTATTTGTGGATTATCAGCTGGCATAAAACCAATAAAAGAAACAATGTAATTACCAACCATATATTTGCCATCTTTAACTTTTTGAGCAGTACCTGTTTTACCACCAACCCGAAAATTTTCAATATAAGCATTTTTACCAGTACCATTAGCTACAACACTTTCTAGAGTATGCCTTACTAAAGCAGATGATTCTTCACTAATTACTCTTCTTACTTCTTGTTTATTATTTTCTAAAATGGTTGCTTTTGTTTCTGGTTCTAGTAATCTCTTAACTATATATGGTTTATATAGTATACCCCCATTTATCGCTGCTGATACCCCTGTTACTTGTTGAATTGGGGTAACACTTATCCCTTGTCCAAAAGAAGTTGTCGCAAGTTCTACTGGCCCTACTTTATCTAAATCAAACATGATGCCTGTTGATTCGCCGTTTAAATCGACTCCTGTTTTCTTTCCAAAGCCAAAGTTATCAATATATTTAAAAAGTCTTTCTTTACCTAATTTCTGTCCCATCACTACAAACCCTGGGTTACAAGAATTTTCGACAACTTGTAAAAACGATTCATCGCCATGTCCTCCTGCTTTCCAACACTTAATCCTTGCACCTTCAACAGTTATTCCTCCACCATCATAATATCTATCTTCAAATAAATTAATTGTTTTTTCTTCTAAAGATGAAGCTAAAGTTATAATCTTGAATGTTGAACCTGGTTCATAAGTCATCCAAATAGGTAGATTACGATTAATTACTTCTTCAGTAGCTAGTTGGTATTCATTGGAGTTAAAAGTAGGACGAGAGGCCATTCCAAGTATTTCAGCATTATTTGGGTCCATTGCTATTATTAAAGCTCCATCTGGATTATATTTGGAAACAACATTATCAAGTTCATTTTCAATTGCTAGTTGAATATCAATATCAATTGTCAAGGATACATCTAAACCACTTATTGGTTCATCATAAACTTCATTTAACTTAAGGCGATTCCCTTTGCCATCACTAAAATACTTGATTGCTCCATTAGTTCCAGTTAGTTCTTTATCGTACTTTAGCTCAATTCCCGATAAACCTTGGTTATCAATTCCAACATAACCTAATGTATGAGATAAAACTGTATCATAAGGATAATACCTTTTTGATTCTTTGAGTAAATATACACCATCATAATTTAAGTTATTTATTTTTTCAGCTACTTCATAACTTAAACCTCTTCCTTCTGGATGAACTCTTTCAATAGAGCTTCTCTTAGATGCATGTTCATAAATGGTCTCATAGCTAACGCCAAGAATTTCTGCTATGTCTTTACTAACTCTTTCCTTATCCTCAATTTGATTAGGGATTAAAACTAAAGATGTTGTTGTGACATTATCAGCTAAAATTTTACCATTACGGTCTAAAATTCGTCCTCTATCTGCTGTAACAGGTAAGTTTCTACTCCATAAGTTTTCGGCTAAAGTATTCAATTTTTTGTATTGAAAGACTTGAATATAGAAAACTTTAGCTATGATAGCAATTATAAATATAAATATAACAACAAATAGAAAATTAATTCTTTTATGAGTAGTAGTAAAAAACATAGTATCACCATTAAATTATATGAAAAAAGAACAATGTTTTGTCATTATCCTTAAAATTATTTTATTACCACACTATTTCACTAGGATATTCCATATTATTCAACTTAACATTATGGATTGAACAGTTATTCTCTTCACAATACTTTTCAATTGATTTCTTCATTTCATAATAATCTTCATAATCTATATAAATATGCACCTATTTCTTCTATTTATTAATACAAAATACAGCATATAAAGGGACTGATTTTATATTATTTTCCAAGCCAAAATTTTTTTCGGATATTCTAATACTATATTTAGGTTGATATTTCTTGGTATATTCATTTAAACTTTTACTATTTGTTCTTCTACCACTTTTAACTTCTACTGGGATAATTTCACTATCTATTTTAATCAAAAAATCTATTTCATAATTTAAGAAATTATAATAATATAATTCTTTATTTCGTGGATATAACTCACAAGCTACATAGTTTTCTGTTAATACTCCTTTATACATTTTATTTTTTTCTAGTAGTATTTCACTATAATCCAAGTTAGATAATGCTCTTAAAAGACCTACATCACTTAAATAAAGTTTAAACTTATCTTCACTAACAAAAGCTTTTAATGGTGATTCATTTTTTTCAGTTAAAGAACATTTTAATAACATATTACTAGCAAGTAACCAATTTAAACTACTTTCATACCTTATTTTTCTTGCCTCACTTGAGACGATACTATATTTAAAAGTATTATTAGTTCTTGCTAGTTCTTTAGGAATTGCATTATATATTTGACTATTTTTAATGCTTTCACTATTTTCGGTATATTTAGTCATATCAGCTAGATAAGATGTAATTATCTGTTCTTGAAGTTCAAAATTAACATGAGCTATATTCTTTTCATTTTTAATAAAATTATTAATAACTGTTGGCATTCCCCCTAATATCAAATATTTTTTATATAAATCTAAAGCTTTTTCATGAATTGGTTCCATTAACTTTTCATTAGATTTAAAGTGAGTTTCTATTTCTTTAATTAATTTATCTTCTTTCAAAGCCATTAAATATTCTTCAAAATCCATTGGATATAAGTATTTAATCGTTACTTTACCTACAGGAAAAGAAGACTTAAATCTATTAATTTTAACTCCTAACAAACTTCCTGCACAAACTATTTTATAAGGTTTATCACTTTCACAAAAGTATTTTAAAGAAGTTATCGCCTTTTCACTGACTTGGATTTCATCAAAAAAGATTATTGTATCTTCTAAATTTATGACAATATTTTTTATTATTTCAACTTTTTCTATTATTGTATCTGGATTAATTGTTTCTTCAAATATTTTAGCAATATTTTCTTCTTTGTCTAAATTAATATAAATATAGTTTTTAAAATTCTTTTGACAAAATTTTTCTAAAATATATGTTTTTCCTGTCTGTCTTGCTCCAATTAACATTAAAGGCATTTTAAAATCTTTTTGCCATTTTGTTAATTCTTCTTCAATTTTTCTATACATAAAAATCACCCTTTTCATATATAAAATAGCATATTTCGTACAAAAAGTACATAATATTTTATAATTTTCGTACACATTGTACACTTTTATCAATAATCTGTTAATAATATATAAATTACTAACTAATAAAGAATCTATTCAACCTAGCTGACTTTTAAAGATTATATTGCAAAAATCTTATTCAAGAACTAAGTATTGATACATATTAACATTTCGAAAATCTTTTATTAGGTTTGATACAAAATGTATTCTTTCCTTTAAACTTACCATAAACAAAAAAGAGAATTTCTTCTCTATTCTGTACGAAGTGCTTCTACTGGATCTTTTTTACTAGCCATCTTAGCGGGAACAAAACCAGCTAAAACAGTTAAGAAAACACTTATAGCAATTAATATTATAGCACCAACTACTGGTAGCTTCGATAAATTACTAACATTAGTTACACTTTTAATAATCATATTAGCAGGTATATTAATTAGTAAAGTAACGACTATTCCTAAAACTCCAGCTGCTAATCCTTCAATTAAAGTTTCAGCATTAAAGACTCTTGATATATCTCTTTTACTAGCACCAATAGCTCTTAAAATACCTATTTCTTTTGTTCTTTCAATAACAGAAATATAAGTAATTATCGCAATCATGATACTTGAGACAATCAAACTAATAGCCACAAATGCTATTAAAACATTACTAACAATATTAACTATTGTTGAAATCGATGACATCATCATTCCCATAATATCAGAATAAGTAATCTTATCGTTTTCATCTTTTCCTTCGTTATACTCATCAATTATTTTTTCAATGTCTTTCTTAGCATCAAAATCTTTTGGGAAAATATTAATTCGATCAGGATTATCTAAATCAGACACTCCTAATTTTGCTAAATTAGTTTCATAAGTACTTTTAGCATTTTCAGCATATTGCGCCATGTATTTAGCTAAATCTTCTTCTTTCATACTCGCAAAATGTTTTATTTCTTCAGGGGTTAAACTAGAATAATCAAACTCTTTACTACTATTAAACTCTTGCCCAGTAAAGACATTTATTTTCTCATTAGCAATTTGTTCTTTAACAATATCCGCTTCATTTATTTTGGTAATCAAATGGTCAACTAATTCATGAGTGTAACCAACCAAACCAACATTATTTCCGTTAATAATTCCCTCTTCATCTGGTTTAATAATACCAACTATTTCTAATTCTTCAGCATTACTTAAAACTTTTTTCATGTAAGCATCATCATTACGATTATCCAACCATAAACCATTTTTCTTAACATAATAATCAGTATTTAATAATAGTTTAAACTTTAAACCTATTAATTCATCTTTATCATAGGAATGACTTTCAAAATGAACTTCTTTCCCACTTATCATATTATTGAATTGGTCTTTTAAATCATCTTGCGAAAGTAAGCCAAGACTATATAATGTATAATCAGATATTTCATTGTTTTCATTTACAAGTAAAACTAATTCATTATATTTCTTTGGCCAAGAACCAGCAACTAAATTATATTGTTGTTCATTTAATTCTTGGTTACTAAATATTTCATAGAAAATATCATAATTAGACATCATACTAGAATAAGCAGAACTCATACCACTTGTACCCATTCCAATCGTATCTAATACTTGGGTTGGATTTACTTGTAAGACTTCATCTTTACTATCTTTATATAAATTTAATGTTGTATCATAACCATATTCAATACTAGATACATAATCATTAATCTTTTTACCATCGCCTTCAATATATTCTTTAAAAGACTTTAAGTCATTAGTCTTAACATCTTGACTCATTGTTGTAAATAAGTCTCCCATCATATCTTGGGAATGGATTTTATCATCATCGTATTCTTTTTTATCACTACCGCCCATTAAAGATGTCATAATAGTTGACATATCAATAGATTGCTTCTCAATAGTTAAAGGATAAGAACTTAAGGTTTCTTCTTCAACTCTTTCAATATATTTTTGAATACCATTTGATAAAGATAAAATTAAAGCAATCCCGATTATGCCAATACTTCCTGCAAATGCGGTAAGTAAAGTTCGACCTTTTTTAGTCATTAAATTATTTAAACTTAAAGATAAAGCGGTTTTAAAACTCATTTTACTTTTCTTATTCTTAGAAATTTCTTCTACATCTTCTTCACTACCATTAAATGGATTCGAATCATCGATAATTTTACCATCTAATAACTTAACAATTCTCGTCGAGTAATTTACAGCAAGTTCAGGATTATGAGTAACCATGATAACTAATTTATCTTTAGCAATTTCACTCAATAAATCCATAACTTGTAAACTAGTTTCAGAATCTAGTGCCCCAGTTGGTTCATCAGCAAGTAAGATATCGGGGTCATTAACTAGGGCTCTTGCTATTGCAATACGTTGCATTTGACCACCAGACATTTGATTTGGTCTTTTATGCATTTGACTTTCTAGTCCTACCTTTTTTAAGACAGCAATACTTCTTTTTCTTCGCTCTTCTTTACCTATTCCTGATAAAGTTAAGGCAAGTTCAACATTTTGTAAAGCCGTTTGATGAGGAATCAAATTATAACTTTGGAAAACAAATCCGACTTTATGATTTCGATATGTATCCCAATCACGAGCAGTATACTCTTTAGTTGATACTCCATTAATGATTAAATCTCCCTTAGTATATTTATCTAATCCTCCAATAATATTTAACATGGTTGTTTTACCACTACCACTTTGTCCTAATATTGATACAAATTCATTTGCTCGAAATTTTATATCAATTTTATCTAAAGCTTTTTGCTTATTTCCAGCAACTTCATAAGTTTTTGTAACTTTTTTTAATTCTAACATTTTTCGCACCTTCCGATTTAAGATTATAACATAAAAGTCTTAAAAATACTACCAACTTTCTTTGCTATTATATGTTAAAGTTAGTTACAATAGAAAAAGAACTAGTCTACACACTCATCTAATTCTTTCTTAATTTGTTCTTTATCTAAATTTTGTCCAATAAAAACAAGTTTGATCATTCTGTCTCCATAGAAAGGATCCCAATCTTTTTTAATTTCAGGATTTTGCTCTAGAACTTTATTTAATTCTTTGGGACTTAGCTCATCGATTAACCATAGTCCTGTATCAGATAAATCTTTCATCGTACCAGCTTGTTCATATAAATAACTCATACTCTTATCATCACTAAAATATAAAATTCCTTTAGTTCTAATAATGTTCTTACTCCAAGGTTTGTTTATGTAATTAAAGAATTTTTCACGATTAAAAGGATTACGTTCAAAATAAACAAATGTCCCTATTCCGTATTCATCGACTTCACTTTCTTCTTCATCTTCTGGACTTTCTAAATATTTGACCCATCCAGAACTTGATGCTGACTCTTCAAAATCAAATAAATGGGTATTTAATAATTCTTTTAAATCAACTTTACAATAGTTAGTTTCAATTATTTTAGCAGTCGGCTGTAAAGTTTTAATTACACTTTTAATTCTTCCTAACTCTTTTTCATCGACTTCATCGACTTTGTTTAAAATAACGATATTACAAAATTCTAATTGTTCAATAATTAAATTCTCAATATCTTCATCATCTATTTTAGTATTTAATAGAGTACTACCACTATCAAATTCATCACTAAGTCTTTTAGCATCAGTTACAGTTATGACACTATCTAGTCTTACATCACTAGGAAGAGACTCAGTATTAATATAGTCTTCTAACATAGTGATTGTTTGAGCGATAGGAATTGGTTCACAAATACCTGAAGCTTCAATAACAATATAATCAAACTTATCCATGTTAACAATTTCTTCGATTTGTTCTATTAAATCCATCTTCAAAGTACAGCAGATACAACCATTTTGAAGTGCTACCAAAGACTCTTCTTTTTTACCAACAACGCCCCCTTTTTCAATTAAGGAAGCATCAATATTAACTTCTCCAATATCATTAACAATAACAGCAATTTTTAAACCTTTTTCATTTTGTAAGATATGATTAATTAGGGTTGTTTTTCCACTTCCTAAATAACCTGTTAATAACGTAATAGGTGTTACTTTTCTCATGCTACAATCTCTCCTTCTTTTTTTCTATTTTTAATAATTATATAAGTTACTAATAATATAAGTCCGACAATACTAACAGAAATACCTACTTTTAAAATACTATTTTGTAAAGAAACTATATTTTTAGATATATCTAAATTTTTTAAAGCAAAGAAAATAGTAATATAAGTTACTCCATTAATTAGTAAAGGAATTGCTAAATTAAGAAAGACTTTAATATATTTGATATTTAACACAATTAATAATATAAAAGATACAATAAAGATACTTAAAGTATAATTAAATAATTTTCCATTAAAAATAGTATTAATAATATTTCTTATTTCCTCTACTTCTTCTACTTCAGTATTATCAAGAACTTTCTTATATTCTTCAGTAAATTCTTTCGATAAATTATTGATTTTATCTCGATTAATAGTTACATTATTCCTACTTTCATAAATGTCTATTGAGTTATTAATTAGCTTTTCAATGTCCTTATTAGCTATTTCTAAATTATCGTTTATTCCATAAGTATAATTAATTGTGTCTTGCATAAGTGTAGCAATAATTTCTTTGTTTTCAGAGTCTTCTAAGACATATTTCAAAGTATCTTCTGGAACATCATACTCTTTTAAAACGTCTCCAAAAGATTCAGTTAAATAACTTTCTAACTCGCTATTAATTTCTATTTCAGGATTATTTTTATTTATCTCACTAATAACATCATCAACACTCAAATAAGCTAATGTCTTATCATCTACTTCATAACTTATAGTTTTAGTATTCATTGTTCCTAAAATTATTTCTTTAAGCATATCATTTTTTAGAGCATCTTTTAAAATAAATAAAGTTAATAATAAACTTAAGGAAGTAAAATATGTAAAAGTAAAAATTACTGTTAATATAATTCTAAAAACATTTAAAACATTCTTTTTCATCCAATCTCCCTTTCTAGATTATTGAAATCTTTATCTATTAATAATTCATGTATCTCTTCCTCCAAATTGTTAAGGTAAATTTCTTCAATTCTATCAACACGACACTTTTCTGCATGAATAATCGAGTTAACTTTCATCGCTGCTTTTTCCACTTCATCATTTACAACAACATAGTTATATTTTGAAGCTTCATTAATCTCTTGATAAGCTCTTTTAAATCTTTCTACTACTTTCTCTTGCGTTTCTGTTTTTCTACCAATTATTCTTTTCTTTAATTCTTTTAAACTAGTTGGCATGATAAAGATAAACAAAGCATCTGGAATTAACTCTTTAACTTTTACTGCTCCTTGGATTTCAATTTCTAAAATAACATCAATTCCTTTATTTAACATTTCATTTATCCTATCTTTAGGAGTTCCATAATAGTTACCATTATAGATTGCATATTCAAGATAAACATTATCTTGAATTCTTTTTTGAAATTCATCTTTTGTCACAAAATAATATTCAACACCATTTTGTTCTTGTCCTCTAATACTCCTTGAAGTCTCAGAAATAGAAAGGTAAAGATTTTTATTCATTTCTAGCAACTTATTAATAACTGTTCCTTTACCAGCTCCAGATGGTCCACTTATTACAACTAAATTACCTTTTTCTTTTGCTCTTACAATTGTCATACTTTCCCTCTTTCATATTTAGAATTATAACACAAGAAAAGCAAAGAAACGAGCTCTTTACTTAAATTTATCAAAAATTATTTTATTTATCTACTTCCAAAATCTGCTTGATTTTTTCGATCGACATATCAGTACTTTGAGCAATAATATCAATACTTACATTATTTTTAAACAATGACTTAATCATAGCAGTTTTTTCTTGTTCAATTCCTTGTTCAATTCCTTGTTTAAGGCCTCGTTCAAGACCTTTTTCAAATCCTTCTTCTTCAAAGACATATTGTAACTCTTCTCTAGCTGCTAATTCCCTGTCATAATTAAATTTTAAATCATCATCATTATTTGTTATAGAAGAAGCATCACTTACATATTCTTTCACTATTTCCATCTCTTTTATTAATGAATCTAACTTTTCGTTATTTTCTACAATTAAGGCATAGATGAATTTTTTCATCTCATCTAACCCTTCAATACCTAGATTATAGCATTTTTTTAGTAAATTGGGAATATAGATGTTGATAATTATAATGGCATCTGTTAATACTGTACCATCATCATCTTTAAGATAGTAAATATAGCGGTTCATCTTTCCCTTAAAAAAAGAAGTTATTGAAATTAATAAGAATGCTTTGATGATACTTGTCATAGTTAGCACTTTTTTTTACTAAAGTACTGAATTGATGATTAATATAATCTATATTACGATGTAATATCTTAATATCAGAATTATTATTCATCTCTTTTGTAATGACTGTATCATCCATTCTGCAAACAAAATCACATCTTCCTGAAACAGTATCTATCTTATCTTTAGGAACATCATTACTGACTATTTGCATATCTTTAAGTAGTTTATTATTATCAATTTCTAATAGTTTAGATAAGATAAAAGAAACATATTTTTTGCCATTAGGGTGATTAAATATCGTATGGAACATCTTATCGTTAACGATAGATATCTTATCAATTTGGACTCTTGGACTAAGTTTGACAATATGTTTTCTGTTAATATCAAAAGAATATAAAGTTTCAATATCATGATTTCTTACTTTTAAAGAAGGAAATTCTTTTCTTTTAGGCATTATTTCACCTCCATTTCTTTGTGTATTAAAAGAACATCAATTCTATCCTTTCACTATATATTCTAGCTTTTTTCTCTATTTCCTCTTTTTTTCAGGAAATTTCTTTAATAATTAGATTAATGCATACAAAAAAGCATTTTTACAATGACTCTAACACTTATTCTTTAATGAAACATCAACAACAAAATTAGCAAGATATATTCCTGCTACAGAAGGAACTAAGGCTGATGAACCTAAAGTTCTGTCATTAGTCTTTCTTGGAACTTCCCTACTTGCAACCACAGGTATCTTTTTATCTATCTTTCTTTTCTTTAATTCTTTTCTTATTACTTTAGCTAAAGGATCATTACTAGTTTCCCAAATATTAGTTATTTCTAATTTGGTTGGGTTAAGTCGATTTCCTGTTCCCATACAAGATACTATTTTTACTCTATTTTGAATACAATATTCGATTAAAAGTAGTTTTGTAGTAATTGTATCACATGCATCAATTACAAAGTCATAATGTGTCTTAAATAAGCTTAAATAGTTATCTTTATTTATATTTTCATCTATAGTAGTAATATTAATATTAGGATTAATACTTAATGCTCTTTTTTTAGCTTCTAATACTTTACTATTACCTATATTTTCATTAGTTGTAATTATCTGCCTATTTAAATTAGTTATGTCTATGACATCGTAATCAACAATGGTTATATTTTCTACTCCCATTCTAACTAGAGCTTCTAAAGTATAACCACCTACTCCACCAATTCCTATTAATAAGATATTTAAATTTTTAATTTTAACAAATTTTTCTTTAGTTAATATTTTTTCTAATCTTGCAAACATATTATCACCTTTCTAAAAGCAATTTAGCTTCTTTGTTATTAATTTTATCATAGTAGTAATCGCGAGAAATATTTATAATATTAAGTGTACCATCTGTTCCATAATAATAGAAATAAATGCCAATAAGTTTAGGTAAATCTAAATAATTTAAACTTTCAAATATAGTTAAATCTAGACATCCTGATACATATTCAGGACAGACTATCCTTTCTATTTTATAAGTAGTATTTATAAATACAGAACCAATAACTTTCTTAGGAAGAATAATATTATGCGGGTATTCAAATATTTCAACATCACCTATAATCATCTCTAAATTTTTCAAGTATTTAAGACGACTATTGATTATTGAATTACTACTACAAATATCACCAATAAAAATTTTAATATTTTTCTTTATTAATAAATCATCAATATTTGTTGTGATATCTTCTTCATCTATATTTAATAATCTACTAATATCTTTCTTTTTATCTCTATTTTGAAGAATCATATCTATTCGAGGATCTTTTAAATTTCCAAAAGTACTAATAGGTTTTTCTAGTTCATATAAAAATACTAATTCTTCATCAGTTAGATTATTATAACTATCTCTTTCATATATTTCCTTTAATTTATTTAAATTATTAATTTTATCTTGATATCCAGTGTAAGAATTATCTTCTTTTAACTTTTCTTCTAAAACATTAGTTAACTCGCTTTCAACTTCTTGTTCTTCTAATATACCTCTTATCTCAACTATTCTTTCATTTTCTTTTCTAATTGCAATTCTTGGAATAGTGTATTCTCCACTTGAATCTTTAGTAAAGTATATATCTAATTTTCCTGCCTCTAAAAAGAGTTTAGCCGTTTCAAATCCAGCAATACACCAACCTGTTCCTTTGCCTTCAATATCACTAACTAATATATTAGGGTCACTACCTTGGATATATTCTTTCCAAATACCTTCCGTAGAATTTCTTCTTTTTTTTATAACTTCTATTATCTTCCAAATAAAATAGAAATATATTTTATTAAAACTCGCTCTTTTAATAAGCTCTTCTAATTCTTCATCTTGAATTTTTTCCTTATTAAAATGTTTTTTAATATAGCTATATGTTAAAGACAACGCTTCTTTATTTAGTTCGATAAAGGGACTTATCGTATCTTTTGTTCTTCTATTATAAGTAAAATTATTATAATTAACATTTCCTACTTTAGTGATACTTTCTATACATAAATATAAAAACCACTCAGGATAATTATTATCATTAATAATTAAATAATCTAACCATTTAGCTAAAGATGTTTCTTGTTCTTTTTTTATAAAACTATACATTTCATATTTAATATCATCATCCAAATCTATAAATCCATACCCTCTATCTAAAAACATTTTAGCTTCTTTTTCATAATAGGAAGATGATATATCTTTAAACCTTGTAACATATTTAGCAATTATCCATTTTTTATAGGAAGATAAATATTTTTTTCTTTTAAGGCATTTCTTTTCAATCTTTTCTAATTTTTCTAAATAAGTTGTAATTATTTCTTGTCTAGACATTTTATTTTTATCTCTTAAATTTATTTTGTTATGTAAATTAGGATTATTTCTTATCAAATAATTTATTCCATCTATATTTTGCATGAAATCACCTTTTCTGCTTTATTATAAAAGAAAAAATATCTTAATGCAAATAAAAAGCCCAATGGGTAACTTGCCAGTGATAAAAGCCCGCGCTATGCAGGTGGGCATCACGAGAACTGCTTTAGGAGCCTGTATCAATGATACAGTATTCAACACCACAATTCTGTTAGATTCCCAATAATCACTTACTCGGTTTTATGTATGACAAGCTATTTAATCCCATTGGGTAATTTAATTATAGCAATAAATAAGTAATACTTCAACAAATATTACTTATTTTGACAAAATATTATCTATTTGTTAAATAAAGAACTATGGCTTCCTGTATTAACTAATAATAAAAATAACTTATTATCATTATATTGATAAATTAATAACCAATCTGGTCTTATGTGGCATTCATTACAACTTTTATAATTCTTATCATCTATCAATTTATGATTTCTATATTTTGGTTCTAGTTCTTCTTTTATTGCTAATTTATCAATAACATCAAACATTTCATTTAAATCTTTTTGGTTCTTTTTTAGTTTCTTTAATGATTTTTTAAATTTTTTAGAATATACTACATCATATTTGTAATTAATCATCCGATAACAACGCTTTCATTAAATCTTCTCGATTATTATATCTTGGATATTTTTCTGGATTACTAATCATTTCATCTACTTCTTTTAAAGCTTCTAACAACTCTTTACTAGGTTTAGGATTTACAACTTCAAAAGGTATTCCATCTCTTTTAACTACTTGAGTTAAAAACATATTTATTGCGGTACTCATATTTAAACCTAAACCTTTTAAAATTGTTGTAGCTTCTTCTTTAATCTTTGTATCAACATTTATATTTATCGCACTTGTTATATTTGCCATATAAATCATCTCTCTTTCAATATAGAATATATCATATATTTTATAATACGTCAAACATTTTCTACACAGCAACTATTTACTAAATACATAACAACTATTATTTTATTATATGCATATTATTAAGTTTTATACATTATTTAAGCTGCTATTTCAGGATTACTACTTGCTACTTCACTTATTGGAGGATTTGTTTGATTAATAGTATTAGAAACTTGTTGTATATTTGGCTCATTATTAGTTGGTATATTATAAACTGATGGCCTACTTATTACTTCTACTGGAGCTATATTATTATTTATTTCTTGAACTCCACTAGTTACATTGACATTAGGCATTTCTGTTACTTGTACTTGTGGTTGTTCTACAGCTACTCCACCTTTTTGCGAATCTAGAATCTCCCATCTTTTATTGACATCACAAGAGTTAGAATTAGGGGCAGGATTAGGCATTTCTAGTTTAATAATCATTGGTAATTTAAATGCTCCTCCAAAACCAACACAATTTCCCGGTTGTAAGACTTTTTGTTTCTCAATAACATCTTGACTAATATTTGGTAACATTGTTCTAATATACTCAATATCTTTAGGGTGTGTCATTTTAAAAATTAAGAAGTTAGAACATTGTGCTATAACAGTATCCGATAACTCAACAGGTCTTTGGGAAATTATGTTTAATAAAACTCCATACTTTCTTCCTTCTTTAGCAATACGATCAAAGATATTATAACCTATTAAGAAGACATCACTATCTTTTTGAACATACCTGTGGGCTTCTTCTAAAAATAAATGAAAAGGAATTGTTGCTCTTTGTCTTCTTGACTTCGCAAAATCAAAGAAAAGTCTGGCAAAAATTTTAACGGTAATTTTAGAAAAAGTATCGTCTAAATCTTCTAAATTAATATTAATAATTTGGGCTTTTTTATTATTTTTAGTTACCAAACTAGCTATATAGTCTTCGGTAGTAATATAAGAATCATATTTATAGATGTTTGCAATACGACTATTGATAATCGAATTAAGCCTTACTTTCATAATCATGGCATCATCATATAATTCTTTATTATTTTGGAAACCTTCACTAATTAGAGTAAACTCTAAAGCGTTTTGGAAGTCTTTAAGTGTATAAAAAGCATCTTTTGGTTCCTCTGTCATCTCTAAAGTTTCATCAACTCGTTTTAAAATATAATCAGTAATTAATACGGACTCCCCAAAATTACCATTAGAATCAATTTCAAAACACTCTGATAAACTTCTTGTATAACCAAGACCTGGAATAACACTATCAAAGTTAAATTCATCGGTATGACATACTTCTAAGACTTTAAAGATATCATTTTTCTTATTAGCAGTTACTTGATTACTATAAAGTATTGCAATTAGAGCTTTTGCTATTAAATGGTTTTTATACTTAATAGCTGTTTCATCGTTTTTAGAAAATATTCTAACTAGTTTTAAAGCTCTTTCTAGAATTGGTATTTGCGTATGAGTACTACATTGTAAGAATATTGTTAAATCATCTAAGCTAAGTAAATGAAAAGGAATATGTAGTTCATAGTCATCAGGATCTTGAACATTAGTTGTAATAAACTTATAGCTATAGTTAGGATTATATTTATTAATCTCAGCAAAAGCTGTTTTATATTCACCATAAGCATCGAAAATAAAGATATTTGCGTTATATGATACTAAAGAAGGGTTTTGAAAGATATTTTGAACAATTCTTGCTACCCCACAAGACTTACCACTACCAGTGTTTCCAAATATCGCCATATGATTAGCAAATAAGGAGTTTATATCAGCACAAACAGTATAGTCAGTATAAATAGATGATTGACCTACTTTGAATGTTGTCTTATCATATTTACCTACTATTTCCATTAATTCATCATTATTAATTTTTCGTATTTTTGAATTTAGAGAAGGTTTTCTTATAACACCACTAATATACTTCCCATTTTCTAAAAATTCTCCTAAAAATCTTATTTTAATCGTGTCATCTGTTACTTCTTCAACTTCTCCTAATACACATTGTGTTCCCTCTTCAAAGACCACATGAACATTCATCAAGTCTCCTTCTTCCGCAAGACTATCTAATTTAGCTACATGAGCGATATTTTCTCCAATATATTTAATTTTACCAAACATTATGAACCAACACCTTTTCTATCATATTAATAATAACATAAAAGGCATTAAAAAACTAGATAGTATTTATCTAGTAATTATTGTAAAGTATAAGCAGTTTCAGGAGTTTTACCGTCGCCAGTAGCAATCTTAACTTCAGACTTGAGAGTTACAATAGGACGCACAGCAGAAGGTCCATTATAATAGCCCCCGTCTTCATTAACCAAGAGTTCTAAATAAATGTTTTTGGTTTCACTACTCACCATATGACCCTCATAGTATCCTCCACCAATATTACGCGAAGCAAGCCAGTGATAAGAAGATGACGGACCTCCTACCATTTTGGCACCAAAACTACCAGTTGCAATATTTACCAAATAAACATCAGTTTCATATCCTGAATCATCTGGACAGGAAGTTTCAGAAAATTCATTACAATATTCTATTTGATTACTATAACCCATATGTCTTGTCTTAATTACATAGGCACTATTTCTATATTGGGCTGCTACTTCATTTAATCCTCCAACGAAATTTAAGTAACCTCTTCTCCCTCTAAAATACACAACTTTACTTGATGAATATTGTGATACCATCTCCACTGTTCCATCATCATTTTTCTTTATTACTCGCCATAAATTTAATTCACTTGGGTTTAGTGTATTTTGAGTACAATTGGCATCATTCATACACCCTGTTAATTCTCCTGGTGGTGTATAACTTGTACTTGTTGGAGTCATACTTATAAAATCTCCTACTTTAACTATATCGGTAAAATCTTGTACTAATTCTATATTTGATCCTGCTGTTGCTACTATTTTACTTTTAAATATTTTATTTTGTTCTGTATTTGGAGTATCTTCATCTATCCACATTCTTAAATTATATGCTATAGTGCCATTATTTCCTAATGTTCCACTTACTAATGTTCTTGCTTCTTTGGAAGTATCGAAATATTTATTTGCTTCTGTATAATTACTATATAATTTATTTTTAGATGTCGCTTCATTATCTATTTCTACTCTGATACTTGTATTTTGAAATGTTGTTTCTTGTAAAGATTCCAAATTAACTATATAATTTACTTCGTTATTACAAGTATTTGTTAATGTAAATGAATATGGAGTAGTTTTCATTCCCTCTTCTTTCGTTATGGGATAAACACTATTTAAATTTATAGCTTTGTTTCCTTCTAATGTTATATTCAAACATCCACTTGCTATAACGTTTGTTTCTTCTTGCACTTTTGTTACTTGCCAAAAAGCATAACTTATTCCTACTATTAATATTACTGCTAATACTGTTATACTACAAATTAACATAGCTTTCTTTTTACTATTCATTTTTTCTTCTTCCATAATTTAATTACCTCACTACTATTATCTTTCTCTATTTAAAAAAAAAATATGTTAGGGCATTTATAAATACAATACCTTATGATATGAGTATAACTTAACATTTTTAAGACAGTCAAGCATAAACAATATCAAATATAGACTATAAAATATAGATTTTATCTAAGAACGCCCATAATAAGCCATATTAAAAAGATATGAGCATATTATGTCTTTTTTAACAAAAAGTGTAAAGTAATATCAAATTATATAAATGAATATATGATCATTTATGTAGTACTAGACTAAAAAGCAACATATGGTTCACTTACTAGATTGATTAATTTGTATTTTAAAATCGGTAAAATGATTTATGAAAATTCAAGTTGGATGATAAGTTCATAGAAAATTTAGAAAGAGAATTGAAGTTTAATTTTCCGAATATTAAAGGTTTTTCAGTTAAAAATCATTTTAAATTGACTGAATGGAATAATTTGGTTAATTATTTATATTGGAAAATGTTATATAATCATAGTAAAATTAAAAAAGGTTTTACCCTTCTTTTAAAATCTCTATTGCTTTACGCATTTTCATATCATATTTAACAATCTCTAAGCCACCAAATTGTGCCAAGAAATCTTCTTTCGTAAGGCCATAGTTTTCTGCCATTTTTTCTGTTTCCTTATCAGCATCTTTATCATTTATTTCAATCTTTTCGGCAAGAGCTATTTCTTCTAGCAAGTATCTATAACGAACTCTTTTTTCAGCCTCTGGTTCCATTTGTTTATGTAAATCTTCATGTTTCATACCACTAAATTGCATGTATTGTTCCATTGATAATCCTTGCATCTTAAGTTGTTCAGCAAACTGATTAATCATACGATGAACTTCTTCATCGATTATCTCTTTATTAATATCGCCTTTCATATTTTTACTAGCAGCTTCTAAGCAATCATTGATATATTTATCTTCAATATCAACTTTTTTTCTTTCTTCAATAGCTTTTTTTACTTCTTTATTAAATTCTTCTTCTGTTTCAATATTTTCATATCCTAAATCTTCATAGAAACTCTTATCTAATTTAGGTAATACTCTTTCTTTAATTTCTCTTACAGTAACCTTAAATAGTACTTCTTTATTAGCAAGTTCTTTTGTATAGTTTTCTGGGAAAGTTAAATTTAATTCTTTAGTCTCTCCAACTTTCATTCCAACTATTCCTTCTTCAAAACCAGGAATAAAAGTATGACTTCCTATTTCAAGTGGATAGTTAGCACCTGTTCCTCCATCTAAAGGTTCTCCATCAACAAATCCTTCAAAGTCAATAACTGCAGTATTACCTTCTAATACTTCTCCTTTATCCTTAACAACTATTTCCGCAAATTGAGACATTAGTCTTGCTACTTCTTCATCAATCTCTTTTTTACTTACTTTAACTGCTTCTTTTTTAATTCCTAAATCTTTATATTTACCTAATTTCATTTCTGGTTTAGTAATAATTTTAAACTCATATTTAATATGCTTTTCATCAAGTTCTTTAATATCAATTTGTGGCTCACAAACAGGAACTAATTTATTATCTTCCATAACTTTGCTATAAACATTATTTAAAGCAATATCGACTGCATCAGGATATAATTTTTCAATTCCCATTTTTTTAATATAAATATCTTTAGGAACTGCTCCTTTTCTAAAGCCATCTATTTTTGTATCTTTGACTTGTTTTTTAAATGCTTTATCTAAAGCACTTTCCCAATCTTTTCCTTTCACTTCATATTCTATAACATGTTCATTTTTCATAATTCTTCCTCCAATAACACTTATTATACCTTAATAATGTCTTAACTTCAACCAATTATCGACATCTTCGATTATTATCTGTTTTAATAGTATCTTTACTAAAATCATAACTATATCTTGTACAATAAGAATTAGTATCAGTTGAAGGGGACACTAAAACATTTATTTCCCCATTACTATAAACAGTAACGTTAAATGCTGGTAAGGCATCATCAGTACCAATATAATTAGTGTGAGCTAGTTTAATGCCATCAAAGATTACTTTATTATCAAGGATTCGTATTACTCTAAAAACATTATATGTGTCAACAGAAATTGCATAAGCATCTTCGACAAAAGCAAGTACTAAATTATTTGTGTTTAAAACTGCTGAACCATCACTATTAAAAATTTTATAATATTTAAAAGTATCTAGTCCTTTCTTATCAATTGTAATTGTTTTAACAAACTTTTTACTATTACTAAAATAGGCATCAACAATTATCTCATCAAATTTTTCACTCTCTTCTTTTGTTTTATCATTTAATAAAAACCATTTACTATCTTTTAAAACAATATACTCTTTAGTAGCTTCATTAAAATTAATTGAATCATATATATAATCTACTAAGACTTCGACACCATCATTAGTAATTTCTATAATCCCCCATTTATGATTATCACCTTTTACAATGTATCTTCCTAAATACCCTTCAGCAAGCCCTTCTTTATTAATAAGACTATATTTAATATCTTTATATTCGCCAATTATTTCATCTTTCTGTAAATCTAGTAAATAGATTGTTCTCTCATATTGATTTTTATTAGCTTTATCTTCTTGTTTGTAAGAATCATCAATAAAAGCATATCGTTTATTATATAAAGCAAATTTAGGCTCTTCTACCTCGGTATTATTTTCTAAAGTTCTTATATTATAATCATCACTACCAGAAGTTGCTTTAAAGCAGTCATTAGCGGTATTTAAGCACTTATAAGTAGTTAAATTTTCACTACCAATACCATAGAAGTAAATAATACCTTTTAATTCATCTAACCTATCAGGATTATCAGGGACTTCATAATCCTTTTTTGTTACAGGAAATGCCCCAATAGCTTGAGGACGAGCCATTTTTGAAAGAAAAGATTTCAATTCAATTTTACCAATTGCTTTTCTTCGATATTCCCGATAAACCCAACCAAGACCATAATATTCTTTTACTTCACCATCACTAAATTCAACTGTTTTTTTGTTGATTGTTATTAATGGTGGTGTACTATTTTTGTATCTCACATAATCAACAATAAATAGAAGAATATATAAAACAACAATACTTAAAATACTAATTTCAATAATTTTCTTTTTTCTTTTTACTGCTCTATCATTATACATTTATTATCACCTATCATAATATTAGCATAGATTTAAGAAATAAACAATTTGATACTTATTTGCTTTTAAAAATATATTTTAGAGATTTTAATATTTCTTCTGTTTCAATATTCGAAATGTATAAGTCTTGCAATATCTTCTAAAAATCTTTTTTTATTATATTTTTCATTACAATCAAAATGACGTTTTAATATTCTAAATACTATTTGACATTGATTATTATTTAATCTTGTTAAAATTTTTAAATTGGCGACGAAATCTTCTTGATTCATTTTGATTTTTCTTCAAATTCAATTTAAGCAAATAGTCATTGTATGTAAAATAATCTAAAGTTTGAGGTTCATAATCATTACAAGAATAATCACATAAAACTAAATTATCTCGATAAAATGTATATTTATTATAATCAAACAATTCTGCTAAGTCTAATTTATTATTTATTTCAAAACCTTTTGTACAAAATAATTCTCGAAGACTATTTCCAAATGGACACATATTACCATATTTACAAGTCATACAACACTTTATTCTTATATCTTTTGGTAATTTATATTGTAAATCAGCAAAAGCATCAGTTAATAAATTATCTTTTCCTTTTCCGATATATTTTTTTCCATCATATGTTAGAATTATTTCAACTTTAACATTATATTCATCTTTATCATCTATTTTTATAATTGTAGGAGTTTTAATACTAGTTTTCGATGTAACTAAATAAATATTAGTATTATACTTTGTCATTGGTATTCTCAACTTTCTTCTCAAAGACTAATACTAATTCCTCTATATGACCAGTTCCTCTTTGTTTAGTAGGAATAAATCCAACATATCTAAAACCAATTTTCGCCTTCGATTCAATAATTGCTTTAATACCTTTAAAGCGATAGATATTTCCAGCAATTCCTCCCCAACCTTCAAACTTACATTTTAATTTAACATACTCATATTTATACATAAAATATCCTTTCTTACGTCCTTAACTCTTTCATTTTTCTTGATATAGCAGCTTCTTTATTTTCAATAGCAACTCGCTCAACTACAAAAAGCATTAAAATAACATTAACATTAAAACTTCCTCCATAAGATAGAAATGGTAAAGGTACTCCTGTTAAAGGAATAAGCCCTAGAACACCAAGTAAATTGACTAAAACATGACATAAAATTAATAAAAATGTTCCATAAGCCAAAATAGAATTTTTTAAGTTAGTTGCTTCTTTTGATATTTTTAATACACGATATAATAAAACAGCATATAGCAAAATTACTAAAACTCCTACTATTGCTCCTAGTTCTTCACAAATAATTGGGAAAATAAAATCAGTATGAGCTTCAGGTAAGTATAAATATTTTTGGGTTGAGTCTCCTAGCCCTACTCCTAGTAATCCTCCATTATGAATTGCAATATAACCATTACATACTTGATAACCTGTATCTTCCATATATCTTGAACAAGGATTTAAAAAGTTTAATCTTGACGATTGCATGGAATTTAATAAATGCTTACCACTTATCAAAAAAATTAACAAGACAAGCAAAAGTCCAACTCCCAATACTTTAAATATTTTTAGTTTTAATTCTTTGTTTAAAGGTACTGCAATAAAAATTAAACCTGTGATAGCAGCAACAATCAAAGCTCCTCCTAAATCTGGTTGCATGGCAGTTAAAACAGCTAATATAAGACCATAAGCAACAGGAAATAAAGCTGCATACTTTTTTGGTCTAGCTTTGTAATAAATATAATTATAAAATATAGCCATAAACATAATCATTATGGACTTAGCAAATTCAAGAGGTTGAATACCAAATATTCCTTTACGGTACCAAGATTGTGCTCCATTAGCAACTTCACCATAGACAAATAAAGATAATAATACCACTACAATCCCTAAAGCTAACCAAGGAACAAATTTATAGTAATAATCGGTTTTTATTCTTAAAACGATTATAAAACCTACTAAGAAAGATACAACAATAAAAAATAATTGTTTTAAAAAGAAATAGGAGGAATCAACTTGATAACGTAATACAGCAGCAATCGAAGATGATGAAAAAATCATTAAAAGACCAAATGCCGAAAATATAAGCATTATAAGAAGTAACCATAAATCCATTTTAGCAATATATTTTTTCATATTCCCACCTATAATAATATTATCATAATTATGTTTATAGCACCATTTTTTTACGATTTTATTGTCAAAAATGCATGTAAACTAATATTATATAGTAGATATACAAAAGGAGGTATTATAATGTACTATTATGGAAATAATGGCTACTATGGTGGCGGTTACGGCTGCGCTCCTCAATGTGGGGGTTATGCTGGATACACTACTGGTGGTGGCATCGGAGCAGCTATCTGGATCGTTCTATTCATTCTCTTAGTAATAATAATTGGAGCTGGATGGAATTTTAATAATAACTAGGAAGAATACTCTTCCTTTTATATTGGACTAGATATTTTAGTAATTTTTTGATAAAATATATCCGGTTGGGGTGATTATTGTGAGAAAACTTCCAGATATAAAAATATTAGATGAAAAAGATAAAAGACTTCGTTTAGTAAGTAAAGAAGTTGTTTTTCCATTATCAAAAGAAGATAAACAAAATATTAAAGACATGTGTGATTATTTGGAAATGAGCCAGATAGAAGAAACACAAAAGTATTATGATTTAAGAGCTGGTATGGGGCTTGCTTATATTCAAATAGGTATTCCTAAAAGAATCTTTGTCGTTGTAGATGAGGTTGAAGAAGGAAAATTTGATCGATATGTTATTATTAATCCCAAAATAAAATCATCTTCTGAAGAGATGATTTACGTTGGTGAAGGTGAAGGTTGCCTATCAGTTAATCGCGATGTTGAAGGAATTGTCCCAAGGCATGCTAGAATGACTATTGAAGCTTATGATGAAGAGGGAAAAAAATTTGAGATACGTGTTCGCGAAGATTTATCAGTAGCTTTTCAACATGAGATGGATCACTTAGATGGAATATTATTTACCGATAAAATCGATCCTAAAAACCCCTTTAAAGATAAAGAGTTTATGCGAGAGTTATAACTCTTTTTTTATGAAGTAAATTAAATTCTTACTCTCTAATCAAGTTCATTATTAAAAAATTGCACTATTCTAGTGAATTATTTATTCTTAACAAAATATTCATAGTATTCTTCAAAAGTTATATTATTTTCGTAAATATAAGTAGCACATTCTACTCCACAATAACGATAGTGCCATGGTTCAAATTGATATCCAGTTAGGTATTCTGTGTTTTCTTTATATCTTAAAATAAAACCATATTTATAACTATTTTTTAATAACCAATCATACTCTTTAGTTGTTTCGAAATAATCTGTTTTTTTAGTTCTTGACTTTAAGTCGATAGCAAGTCCTGTTTGATGTTCACTACTTCCTGCCCGCGCTGAATAAGTATCTGCTTTTTCGGCACCATCAACTGCTACATAATTGTTATATAAAAACACTTGTCTATCATAACTTCGATAAGCTGAATAAATGCCAAAATCGCATCCTTCTAAATTTGCATCAAGCCACATTTTTATAAAATTTTCATAAGCTTCTTTATTCATATAGTATTCTTTATCATAATAAGCAAATTTATCATCTACTTTAACTAAATCAATACCTTCAAATTCTTTATCTAAAGTATAATGTTTATTAACAAGAATTAATATCTTATCTAGAGAGTTACTTCTTTCTACTCCATTATAAAATTGATAGTCTAAATTGCAATTTATTTCTCTAACTATATCGGAAAAACTTTTATTCTCATTTTGTTTATAATATTTTAAATAACGTTCTAAATTATCTTCTATATAATACTCTTCTTTTGAAAAATGATCATTAGAATTGTTGCTTTTTTTAGAATTAAAATAGAAAATAAGAAAAATTATAATAAGGACTAAACTATTTAAAAAAATAATTTTTTGCAAAAACATCACCTAATAAATTTTATGCATAATAAAAGGAAGTTTTACTCTTCCCAAATTTTTGTTAGTTTCATATTATCGCAAATACAAGCGTCATATTCGTTTACCCTATGTTCACAAGTGCAACCAAGCTGATGAATATAAACGGCTAATTCATGGTAAGTATCAAATAAACTTTCTCCTTCACTCAAAGTGTTTTCCAAATTACTAAAATAAAATTCCCATTCATTACTCATATCAGTTGGTATTTGACCAAAATAATAAACATTATTTAATTCATCTAATAAAACATCTAAATCTATTTTAGAAGTATATAATCTTAAAAAAGGTAATCTTATATTTTTATTATCACTATTTGTACAAGAATAAACAATAAACTCATAATAGCCATCAACTGTTGTTTTATATCGATATTTTTCTAAATTTTCACAAGTTAAAGTTCCATCTATTTCTTTATGAGTTAAAGGACAACTATATATATGCAAACATTTTGCTAAAGGATAATATATTTCCACATTTCTTAAAGTTGTTTTAGAAAGAGTTTTAAAAGAAGACATATATTTCTCTTCTGTCATGTCATAATTAGCTATATAACACTCTAAAAGCAAATTAAGTTCCTTAATAACTTCTTTTTGATCAACATTACTATCTTTAATATTATACCATAAAAAAGCGGTTTCTAATACTTCATCTCTTCCCTCTAAATCAAAATTTTCTTGATTATTTGTATATTCATCATATATTTTTTCTAAATTATTTAAAACTTCTTCTTCACTATAAACTATTTCGGTGCATAACAAATCATCAATATTATTTTTATCTTTCGTTTTATTTCCACAACTTGTTAATACAATTGAGGAAGCTAATAAATGCAGCAAATTTTCCTTTTCTCATATAATATCCTTATTTAAAAGAAGCTATTTAGCTTCTTCTTGAGCTCTTGTCTCTCTAATTACAGTAATTTTAACAGTTCCAGGGTATTGCATTTCTGATTCTATTTTTTCTTTCATCTCACGAGCTATTTTATAACTTGTGGCGTCATCAATCTCATCTGGTTTAACAACTACCCTAATTTCTCTTCCAGCTTGCATTGCAAATGCTTTATCAACTCCTGCAAAAGAATTTCCTATTTCTTCTAATTGTTCTAACCTTTTAACATAGTTTTCCAAAGAATCATTTCTAGCTCCTGGTCTTGCAGCAGATAACGTATCAGCAATTTGAACAAGGACAGCTATAACACTTGTTGCTTCGGCATCGCCATGGTGACTAACAATACCATTTATAACAACTTCATCTTCATGGTATTTTTTAGCTATTTCAGCACCGATTTCAACATGACTTCCTTCAACTTCAAAGTCAATAGCTTTTCCTATGTCATGAAGTAATCCAGCTCTTTTAGCTAAAGCTACATTTTCTCCAAGTTCACTAGCAAGAATTCCACAAAGCTGTGCTACTTCTTTTGAATGTTGCAATGCATTTTGACCATAACTAGTTCTAAAGTTTAATTTACCTATTAAGTGAACTAATTCTGGTTCTACTTTACTTAAGCCTAATTCATATACTGTTTCATTACCTATTTCCGTAATTTTATTATACATATCATTACTTACTTTATCATAAAGTTCTTCAATTCTTGATGGGTGAATTCTTCCATCCTTAATTAAAGTTTCTAAAGTGATTTTAGCAATTTCTCTTCTTAATGGATCAAAACTAGATATTACTATTGCTTCTGGGGTATCATCAATTATCAAGTCCACCCCTGTAACAGCTTCAATAGTCCTAATATTTCTTCCTTCTCGACCAATAAGACGACCTTTCATTTCATCATTCGGTAATGTAATTGTACTTACCGTTTGTTCATTAGTAACATCATTAGAATAACGTTGCATACTTTCAATCAATAATTGTTTTGCTTTATCATTTGCTGTTAATTTAGCCTTAGATGTTTCTTCTTTAATATAATCAGCTATTTCTAAAGCCATTTCTTGTTCTACTCTTTTCATTATTAAATCATGAGCTTTTTCTTTAGAAAATTTTGCAATATTTTCTAATTGTTCAATCTCTTGTTTTAATAATTCATCCATTTTAGCATCTTTTTCTTGTAACTCTTTTTGTTTTGCAATCAAACTATTATCTTTTTTATCTAATAAAGAATCTCTATTTTGTAACATTTCCTCACGCTTATCTAAATTAGTTTCTCTTTGCATGATTCTTTCTTCTTGTTCTTTTAATTCATCTTTTCTTTCTTTTATTTCTTTTTCAGTTTGTTGCTTTAATTTATAAGATTCTTCTTTTAATTCTAATAAAGAATCCCTTCGAGCTTTTTCGGCATCTTTTTCTGCTTGTTTAATTAATCTTTTTGCTTTAGTTTCATTGCCTTTAGAGTAAAGTAAGACAATTACTAATAAAACTACAACACCTATAACAAGTCCAATTAGTAGAGCTAAAATGGTAGACATTGTCCATTCCATTTTAATTCCTCCATATCTATTTATAGAAATTCAATAATTTTTAAATATCTATATTTTTATTATAATTGTATTTTCCTCCGTTGGCAAGAAAATAATTTTTTCTATAAAAATAAAATTGCTCTTATGCAATCTTATTCTAAATTTAAATAATGTGTATTTCCCTCAATATCTCTTGCTTGAATAGTATAGGAATCATTAGGATTAAAGACATTAATTATATTTTTATATTTATCTAATTTTTTTAATTCTAATGAATCTTTCGTTTGATTAATATAATAAAGTGTTCCTATTGAATCTATTACAAAAACAAGATCTTTTTTTCCTTCTTTAACATGAAATATATCAACTATTTCTTTATCAGTTACTTTAACTCCTTGCTCACATTTTTCATTATTACAGTAACCAGGAATATCTTCATATTTTTCTTTCAAAGTTTTATATAAAGGATTACTCTTATCTAAAATAGCATATAATTCTGTTCTATCTGCTAAATCATAAGTTATATCTGTTATATAAACAAATTTATCTTTTTGAGATTCTTTTAAATTATTTAAATAAGTTTTATAAGAATCTATTTTTTCAATAGCCTTACATTCTTCACATTCTTGGCAACTAACCGCTTTATCTTTTTTCAATGTTTTGACACTAAATATTATAACAACTGCTATAATTAAAGCGATAATTATAGCTACTAAATACTTCGTTATGCTTTTTTCTTCCACTATTCTTCTTCCTCCTTAACTTCCTTAATTATATCTTCTTCTTTATCTTTATGATTAAAATAGAAATCACGAACTTCTTTTTCAATTTCTTCTTTAATAGTAGCATTTTCTTTCAAGTAAATTTTAACATTTTCTTTACCTTGGCCAATTTTTTCACCTTTATAAGCATACCAAGCACCACTTTTTTCTAATACACCACATTCGGAACCTAAATCGATTAATTCTCCTTCTTTAGAAACTCCTTCACCATACATAATGTCTACAACTGCTGTCTTAAATGGTGGAGCAACTTTATTTTTAACAACTTTAATATTTGTCTTGTTTCCAATAATTTGGTCTCCCATTTTTATACTTTCTGCTCTTCTTATATCAAGACGAATAGTTGAATAGAATTTCAAAGCACGACCACCAGGAGTTGTTTCAGGATTTCCAAATAAAACTCCAACTTTTTCTCTTAATTGATTAATAAAAATTGCTGTAGTTTTAGTTTTGTTAATTGTTCCTGATAATTTTCTTAAAGCCTGAGACATAAGTCTTGCTTGTAAGCCAACATGAGAATCTCCCATTTCGCCATCAATTTCAGCTTGGGGAACTAAGGCCGCTACCGAATCTATAACGACAATATTAACGGCTTCACTTCTAACTAATGCTTCACATATTTCTAAAGCTTGTTCTCCGGTATCAGGTTGCGATAATAAAAGTTCATTTATATCTACCCCCAAAGCTTTAGCATAAACAGGATCTAAGGCATGCTCAGCATCAATAAATGCTGCACGTCCTCCTTCTTTTTGCACTTCTGCTATAGCTTGCAAAGCAAAAGTTGTTTTACCAGAAGATTCTGGGCCATATATTTCAATAATTCTTCCTTTTGGAAAACCACCAACACCTAAAGCAATGTCAAGACTTAAAGATCCTGTAGATGTAACATCAACTTTCATATGTTCTTGTTCCCCAAGCTTCATTATAGCTCCTTTCCCAAATTGTTTTTCGATATCTGCTAAGACTGATTCTAAAGCCTTATCTTTTTCTTTAATGTTTTTTGTTGTTTTCATAATTTATTCCTTCCGTTTCTTCTCTTACTTCTTCATTGTATTATAATTTTATTTGTTTGTCAATATTTTTTTCGAACAATTGTATTTTAGAACATTTTTTTGTCAATAATTCAATTATTGCTTAGCAATTTTTCAATTATTGCAAAAAAAAGAAAGCAATTTTTCAATTATTGCTTTTGCATTTCTTTAGTCAACATTATATTTTTTACATTATTTTCTTTTTGCTCAAAAGTTATTAAATCTCTTAATATCTCAGCAACAGCACTAGGATTGTAATTTCCTCTTATACTTGCTTCATTATAAGCTTCCATAATTACATCTTCATCAAATCCAAAAATTATCCAACTTTTTATTGTATCTTTCTCTATTGATGAAAATTTTCTTCCCAACATCAGTTCTAGTTTCCTGATAAAAGTTAAAGTTCCGACATTTTCTTGTGGCATATACTTATTAGGTAATTGTTCTAATTTTCTTCTAGCTTTCACTTGATTTTTTGCATTTTTTTGTTTTTGATGATAATAAGCATCTAATCTTCTTTTATCTCTTCTTTGTTTTTCTCTATCATATGCTTGATAAGCATCATCTAAACCATAATATTCTGCTAATGCTTCATCATACCCATATGATATATTATTACGAGTAGAAATATAATAATCTTCTAAAGTAATATTAGTTTTTGCCCTTGTAGTGATATAGGCATTAAGAAATTCTTTTAATACTGAAACATTACCATTAAACAAAGCAACAACTTCCAATCCAATATCATCTGTTTTTGGAATATTTTGATATAAACAGAACCCGTTTTGGGCAGATTTTGATGATAAAAAAATAATATTCTCGTTCGTTAATAAATTATCCATTGTTAATTCAAAATCTAAAGATGCTCCTTTTTTTATCAAAAAAACTCTTCTTAAGCCATCAATTACTAAACTTTTAAATTCGTAATCTTCAAAAGTGTAATCTTTCATAACTTTAGGTAATATAGTTCTTGCTTCCTCATTTGTTAAGTAAGAAAGTTCACAAATTTTATTACCAATACTTATTCTTGTTTCTAATGCCTTAACATAGTTATTTAAAGCCATATTACAAGTAACTATATCATTCTTAGCTTGGGGAACATTATCCATATTACTTCGAAAATCATGAAAGCTCCATAAATAATCCATTTCCAACTTATTTTCTTCTCTTTTACTACTTAAATATTCTTCAAATATTGTCATTTTTTTCTTCCTCCATAAAAAAGTATTATACACTAATATACTGAAATTACAAGCAAAAAAGCACTTTCTGCTTTTTGCTTTTATATCTCATTAAAGATAAAATCTTTATTAGCAACATAATACTGACAAGCTGACACAATCGATAAAATAGTTGCTGCAAAGACAAATAACTGGTCAATTCGAATACCAAAGAAAGCAAATGGTAAATTATAAAATAATGTTAATGTTAACCCAATCATCATACAAATTGTTTTAATTTTACCTGGCCAACTAGCTGCTACAACACGTCCTTTATTCCCACTAGCCATTTTAATAGAGTCAACTACGATGTCTCTTGTAATAATAATAACAGGGACAATAACACTAATAAAATCATTATAAGCTAAAATAACTAACAAGCCATTAACTAAAACTTTATCAGCAATAGCATCCATTACTTTACCAAAATCAGTAACTAAGTTTTTGCTTCTTGCAATATAACCATCTAAAAAGTCAGTCACCGAAGCTATCAAAAATAACACTCCCGAAATTAAATATTTCAAATCAATATTTTGAACTCCCATTACAGAATAAACAGGAAAACTTATATTTAATTGATACCAAGGAAAGACAAGTAAAATTAAGATTATAACTGCTAAAGCTATTCTAACTACTGTGATTTTATTTGGTAAATTCATTTTTTTCATTCTACAACCTCTTATCTAATATAACTTATCTTATCAGTTATCCCGTTATCAATAACTATTTGTTTAACAGCCCAAACGATAAGCAAAATAGCTATCAAAATTCCAACTATATAAGCTACTACTCTTAATTTACTAATATTATTTTTTTGAATAGTATAAGGAGAAACAATCTTTTCTTCCTTTTTTTCTTCTTCCTCTTTTTTTTGTCTTTCGACTTCTTTTTCAATTTCTTCAACCGGAATTTTCGAAGTATACTCAAATAAATACTCATTAAACGAATCAATCGTCTTATCCGCATCAAGCCCTAAGTATTTAGCATAATCATAGATATAATCTTTTAAGACAAAAATATCTTTAAAACAACCGATGTTACCATCTTCAATATTTTCTAATATTAGTGTTTTAATCTTTAAATCTGCACTGGCCTCTTCCAAGCTAACTCCAGACTCTAAACGACTCCCCCTTAGCATCTCGCCAATCTCATTCAAAGTTATTCACTCCAATCTATTTTTAATAAAAAATAACACTTAATAAGCCATGTTCTGTACTCAAGTTTAACTTGAGTGGCAAATATTTATCTACTTGTTACCAAGTCTTTCGCATCGTTTGATTCCTAGCAAAAGCTCCCCTACCATAATTTGGGTTTCTCACTCGTGGGGTTTACCCCGTTCCACCTATTTCGTTTCCAAAATAACTCGTCTCTTTGGCACTTTTATATCTAATTTAACCATTTAAGGTTATTTCGAAGCCGTCAGTTACCTGCCTTGGGTTATTAATTCCCCAAGCACGAACACTTACAACCACTTCTCAGGTCGTGTGAGCATGGACTTTCCTCTACATACTTAAATGCAGCATTTGCCTAAAGTATTATTCGTTTCTTCCAAAGACTACTTTTTCTAATTGACTAAGTCTTCTAAGAAGGTCATTGTTATTAACTCCTCCTGTTGTTGTAGATGACTCTGCAGCTTCAATATTAGCTTTAATTCTTCTAATCTCAGCTTTAAGTCTTGCATTTTCATCATTAATATCAGATAAATCTTTTTCAAGTTTTTTGATAATACTTGCAAACTCCGTATAATCTTTAATGACTAAATCAAGGAATTTATCAACTTCTTGTGGTCTATAACCACGAGCGTCAATCTTAAATTCTTTATCTAATATTTCTTGTGGAGATAATTCTAATTTATCACTATACATAAATAATCACCCTTCTTACATAGTCAATTATAAATTAAATGCTATTACATTGTCAAGAAAAGGATTATTTTGGCAAATTTTGTCTTATTTACAACTATTCTTTTTTGTCTCTTGTATCTTCATTTTCCAAATCACTTGAATTTAAACTTATAATACTCATACTAACATCATTAATAATTTCTTCAATAAAATAGTCAATTCTTAATATAAATATCACCCTTTCTGTCCCTATTATAATTATATTCTTTGATACTTTCAGTATTTTCGACAAGAGATGTCAATAAATGTCTAATAAAAGAAATTGAAAAACCAAAAGTGACTTTTTTTCCTTATTATAGTATAATTATAAAAGGTGATTTATGTGTTATATCCAAACAATATCAAAAAGAGTTATAACAAACAAAACATAGGACAACATGGTAATCGAGGTATGGACTTAGAAAATGAACTTAATATTACCAATAATTATTACAAAGAAAAAGATTTGGCTCTAATATATAAAAAACCGACACCGATTGGAATTGTTGATGTATCTTATAAAAATCAAAAGAAAATGATTGAAAAAGCTTATTTTAAAGAACAATCAACTCTAGATTATAATGGGCTTTACAAAGGAAGATATATTGACTTTGATGCGAAAGTAACCAAAAACAAAACAGCTTTTCCACTTGCTAATATACATAAACATCAGGAAGAACACATAAGAGGTATTATAAGACATAAGGGAATTGCTTTCTTAATCATTAGAATGAATAATATAACATATTTTTTAAAAGGAGAAGATTATCTTTTCTATATTGATAATAATACAAGAAAATCTATTGCCTATGATTATATTAAAGATAAAGGTTTTATTATTAAAGAAAGTTATTTACCCCCACTTGATTATTTAAAAATTATAGATGAAATTTATTTTAAGGAGAATGAAGATGAATAAAAAAAGTAATAATACAAATAAGAAAGTCGTAACAATTGAAAAGAAAAATGGAGAAAAAAAGGTCGATAAGAAGATTGAAAAGAAAGAGCCCAAAATAACAACAAAAACAAAAAAAGAACCAACTAATAACAGTAAACTTCGCAAATATCGTATAAAAAACTTTATTCTAATATCTTTAATGATTTTAGGTATAACAGGAATTAGTGCCGTTATTGCTTTCTTTCTTTATATTATTTTTACAACTCCTCAATTTGATGAAAAGAAATTATATAATAAAGAATCAACAGTTCTTTTAGATATTAATGGTAACGAGTATGCTCGTCTTGGAGCAGAAAATAGAGAGTTAGTTACTTACGAAGAACTTCCCCAAGTTTTAGTTGATGCGATTGTTGCTACAGAAGACTCTAGATTCTTTCAACATAATGGACTTGATATTGCAAGATTTGCAAAAGCTACATTAGGCCAATTAACAGGTCAAGCTGGTGCTGGTGGAGCATCAACTCTTACTATGCAGCTTGCCAAACAATCATTTAACGGGAATGAAGCAAGTGGTATAGCAGGAATTATAAGAAAGTTTAGAGATATTTATTTATCAGTCTTTAAAATTGAAAAAAAATATACCAAAGAAGAAATTATTGAATTCTATGTTAATACTCCATGTTTAGGATATAACACTTACGGAGTTGAACAAGCTAGTCAAACATATTTTGGTAAATCAGTAAGAGACTTAACTTTAGCTGAAGCATCCCTTCTTGCTGGAATATTTAATGCACCAACTGCTTATAATCCTTTTAATAGTATTGAGTATGCTACTAAAAGAAGAAGTACTGTCTTAAACTTAATGGTTAATCATGGATATATTACTGAAGAGCAAAAAGAGGAAGCCGAAAGCATTTCTGTCGAATCATTAATAAATAAAAATGTTGACTTTGGTGTTAATAAGTATCAAGCATTTGTCGATGCTGTTACTGAGGAAGTTGAAGAAAGAACAGGTTTTGACCCTTATAACGTTTCCATGACAATAGAAACAACCCTAGATCCAGAAGTTCAAGATGTCTTAAATGATTTAAACGATGAAAAGCTAGGTAATAAATGGATTAATGATAAAATTCAAATAGCTATTGCTGTTACAAGTACTAAGGATGGCTCTATTACAGCAGTTAATGGCGGAAGAAATTATAATAATGCTCGAGCACACAATAGAGCAATCGCTATTAATTCTCATCCTGGTTCAACAGCTAAACCAATCTTTGATTATGGTCCTTATATTGAATATAATAATGGTTCTACTTATTCCCCATTCTTTGATAATCAAATGACTTATTCTAATGGAACACCCATAAAAAACTCATCAGGAGATTATTTAGGAATGATTACGATGCGTACAGCTCTATATCGTTCGAGAAACATTCCAGCTGTCCAAGCTTTCCAACAAGTTGATAAAGAAAAAGTTGGCGAATTTGTCCATAATTTAGGTATTGATTATGGCGATGAATTATTTGAGGCTTATGCTATTGGAGGATTAGATGGTATTACTCCTCTTGATTTATCCGCTGCCTATGCGGCATTTGGACGAGGTGGTTATTATATCGAACCTCACTCTATTACTAAAATAACTTACAATGATACTGGCGAAGTTCAAGAATTTAAGTTTGAACCAGTTAAGGCAATGTCCGAAGAAACTGCTTATATGATTACTGATATTTTAATGACAGCTACTAAAAATGGAGTTGGTGGTAACTTAAAAGTTAAAAATACTGATATCGCTTCAAAAACTGGTACTTCAACTTATGATGCTGCTTTCTTAAAAGCTACAGGAATTTCTTCATCTGCTGCTAAAGATAACTACACAAACTTCTACTCTCCTGATTATTCAATATCTATTTGGTATGGATATGATGCTAAAGATGTATCCAAAGATTACTTTACTACTGCTATTAATGGTGCTAATCAAAAAAGTAAAATTGCAGCTTTAGTTGGAAATAAAATTTTTAAACCAAATTCTAAATTTGAGCGACCTTCAGGTGTTGTATCCGCTAAAGTTGAATGGGAAACATTCCCACCACAATCTCCTAGTGACCATACGCCAGCAAATATGATTATGACAGAGTTATTTAAAAAAGGAACTGAACCATCAGAAGTATCTGAAAGGTTTAGTGAGCTTTCTAACCCTACTAATGGAACTTCTACTTCAAATGGAACAACAGTTGTCTTAAGTTGGGATCCAATAGAAACTCCAAAAGCCATCGATAATGCTTACTTAGAAGAATTCTTTAAAGAGAATTACAATCAATTTGCAACTAAATATTATAATGATCGAATTAGCTATAATCAAGGACATATTGGAACAATTGGATATCAAGTATATCAACAAATAAATGGCGCGTTAACTCCTCTTGGTTATACAACTGATACTAAGTATTCAGCTACTTGTCTAGGGGAATGTACATTTGTTATAAAGTCTGCTTATAGTATTTTTAAAGATAATATGAGTTCAGGATTAACAATCGAT
Organism: uncultured Erysipelotrichaceae bacterium; assembly: GCA_948442015.1. Classification (GTDB taxonomy): domain Bacteria; phylum Bacillota_I; class Bacilli_A; order RF39; family UBA660; genus CAOJBM01. The sequence goes on along the minus strand of CAOJRP010000009.1, from coordinate 16,167 downwards.
GTTAAAGCTAGTACACCTTCTAATCCAAGTGGAAATGATAATCCACCAAGTAATCCAAATAATCCAAGTAATCCTTCAACTAACGAACCAACAAATACTAAAGAATTACAAGTAAAAATTATGAATGCTTGCTTACCAATAAAAAATGAAACATACAATGATGAAGAATATACAAAAACTTCTAATCCAATTACAGTAACTTATGATGGAAAAGATGTTACAAAAGATGCTAAAATTACAAGAAGTCAAAATGAAATTGACCGTTCATTTGAAGGCGTTTATACAATAAAATATACAATTACTTATAATGGTTTATCGAAAAACGTTGAAAGAAAAATTATTATTGCTAATAGTTGCTCATAAAAAAGAAGTATTGCTTTTAATACTCCTTTTTAAATTGTCTTAATTTTCATATTCGGATACTTCTTTTAAAAGTTTTTTGACCTCTTCTTCATCTGTTTTTTTATTTTCATTATAATAATAAACCCATTCTCCATCATTAAATTCGTATCGATAATCATTAGCGTTATTCTTTATTATAAATTCACTTAAATTATTAAATTGTCTTAAAAAATCTTTAGTAATACTATTCTCTTCTACTCCTGTTATATATAGATTAGAATTATTTGGAACAGAAATACTAGTATCACTTTCTACTTGGCAATTAAGACTTTCATCTAAGACTCCTGCTCCAACCATTAAATAAGTTGTTAAATCGTTATTTGAAGAATTGATTTTTACTTTACTTAAAATTGGATTAAGTTCATAATCTCTATCATAGTCGTAATAAAAACTTAATGTTATTTGTTTTACTTTACTATTTATATTTATTGAATAATCTATGGTTTCTTTATAGTTACCATTATAATCAACTATTAAATCTAATATAGGAACGTTTATATTTGTTAAATCTAATTCATTTATTTTATCATAACTAATATAAAGATGTTCAACTTTACTTAAATCTAAGGCATTTATATAAGAAGTGACAGTTTCTACGTCTACATCTTCCCTTATATTTATCCCTACAAAAGCATTATCCGCAAGAGGAATACTTTTAAGATAATTTATCCTATTAATATGGTTATTATCTTTTTTTACTTGAATTCTTAAATTATTTATAGGATTTTTTTCATTATCAAATTTGATAAACTCTGTATAATCAAAATTATATCCAACAGAACTTAAATCTGTAGATGTTATATTTGATAAATCTATTTTACTAAAGTCAATTTGTTTATCTAATTCTATAATCACAAGACTAGTTACATTATACTTTCTTATAACGGAGTTTATGTAATCATATACTTTATCATCAAGAATAACAATATCACTTGGTTTGTCAGCCTCCAAATATAATTTCTCATCATATCTTCTAATATCAAGACCATTTTCTTCTAAAATAGTTTTAACTTCATCTTCCAAAATAGCAAAATTCATTTCAGCAATAGCGTCATCTATAGTTTCAGTACTACTATTATAACAAAAATGAGAGTAATCAGATTTATTCGTTTCTCTTATACGTATTCTAGAAATATTCTTAAATTGTTGATACCAAGAATCACTGACACTATCGACATTTACATTAACTAATTCAAAAACAGAATTACTTGGTAATGTTATAATAGTGTCATTATAAATTTTAGCAAGACCATCTACATAATAATATATATCTAATTCATTATTGTTAGAATTAACAATAAACTGTTTTAACAAAATTTCATCTTCTTTATAATTTTCAGAATAATTTGTTTGTAAATTAAAATCTTTAACGCTATCATTAAGTGTTATATTATAAGCAATTTCTTTATCTGCATTATGAAGTATACGTAAATAACTACATTTTATATCTGTTAAATTTATTTCATTAATATTAGAACTTGTTTCGATATCAAAAGTTGACAAACCTTCTATTTTAGAAACTGCCTCTAAATATTCATTTATTAAATCAGAGGAAATTTCTTCTGTAAAATCTAAATTTACCCAAGGACTAGTTTTTGCTTCATCATATTTATTTGCAACAAAATTAATATTTTGTAAAAAGTTAATAATGTCTTCTTTATTAGTATTTTCACTTATAGTAACACTAATATATTCATAAGCATTAGCATAAAAAGGAACATAATTAAAGTCAATATTTGGGCAATCGATTATAAGACTTGTAACACTTGATAACTCGATATCAGTAAAATCAATAGCTGTTTTTTCCAAAGCAATATGTAAAGTACTACTATTATACTCTTCAACTTTTTCTTTTATTTTCTCAAGTAATTCACTTGTTACCTTTACTTTCTTTTCATCATAAACATCTGTACAATCTTCAGCATGACCAAAAACAATAATTCCACTATCATCAATTTCATAAACTGATGCAATTTCATTGGTAGTTTCTTTCCCACAACTTGCTAATACTGCTCCACTTACCATAAGATTTAGAAGTGTTGCAAACTTCTTAGCTTTTCTCTTCATACTCATCCAAAAGCACTCCTTTTCAAAATCTTTTCTATTATACAACTTAAAAAGACTACTGTAAATAGCCTTATTCCTCATCTCTACTAGGACACTTTGTAAACAAGCATTCCTTACATTTAGGGTTTTTGGCAAGACAAGTATACCTCCCAAATAAAACTAATTGTTTATGTAACTTACCCCACTTATCCTTGGGAAATATATCCATTAACTTTTCTTCAACTTCTAATACACTAGCGCTTTCTTCGACAAGACCTAATCTTTTTGTTACTCTTTCGACATGAGTATCAACAGCAATAGCAGGAACATCAAAAAGTTCGCTTAAAAGCACATTACAAGTCTTTCTTCCAACTCCAGGTAAACCCTCTAAATATTCTCTATTATTAGGCACTTTTCCATTATAATCACTTACTAATTTCTTAGCAATTTCTATAACATAAGAACTTTTCTTTGTTCCACTTCCAAGAGGTCTTATAATCTCAAAAATATCTTCAGGATTAAGTTTTGATAAAGCAAAAATATCGTATTTATCAAATAAAATTTCAGTCTGTTTATTGACTCTTTTATCCGTACATTGGGCACTTAATACAACTGCTATTAAAAGTTCATAATCTTTTTTATAGTTTAGTTCACATCGAGGATTAGGAACCATTTTATCTAATTTTTCATATAAATCATTCATCTTCATCTAACCAATTACAATCAAATAACTCAGTGTTATTTTCCTTTCTACTTCTTCTTTCTTTTAAATGATGCTCTACATCTTCTTTTGTTTTGATATTATTTTTATGCCATTCTCTTAAGATTGCATCAATGTATCTTATATTTGCTGCCCCACTTAAGACCGCTTCTTTTAAAGCCAAAATAACTATTTCTTCACTAAAGCCAGCCATTAACCAACCATTAATTATTTCAACTTGATAACTTGATATGGTTTTTCCAAATTCCCTTTCAAAGATTTGAAAAATATTCTCTTTTTCTTCTTCTTTTATTTCTTTTCTTGTATTTTCAGAAATATTTTCATAAATACCATTTAAGTTAACTGTTTCAATTTTTCTACCATCTAAGTCTTTACTTGTTTCTAATGTAACTAACTTTTTAACCATTAAAGAATTAAAAGAATTCATAACAATATCAGAAGGTAATCCTAAAGTAGAACTCATAAGTTCTAAATCAAAATTATCACTATAATTATTATCTAAATACATAAGGACTAAAAATTCATTTAAAGATAAATTATTATCACTAGCTAGTTTAACTAACAAATCAGTTACAACAAACTTTTTTCGTTTTAAAGCTTTTTTTATCGCATTTTCCAAGTTATCACTTCCTTATGTCTAAAAATATTTTAACATAAAACTAGAAGAAAATCATAAAAATCAGCTAAAAAAGGTAGTAACTAAAACAAATTTGTATTATAATAACATTAAGAGATACTTAATGTTGAGTGCTAACCTCAGTCTATTACTTTATTAGTATAGAAGGAGGTGGTCCTATGGAAGGAAATACTTGTGGAATATCTTATTATCTTTGCGATAATATTAGTATTACTTGCAAAAATCTTCGAAAAAGACTAAGAAATAAAAAATTAGCACCAACTCATCCGAGAAGGTGCCCAATCAATTAAATTTTTGGACTGAGGCACTTAACTAGCAAAATTTAAGTATCTCTTTTTTATATCCTATAGATATTATAACTTTATTATGGAACAAAATCAAGCAAAATATACTTGCGATTTCATTTCATTAATAAATTATCCATTACTTTACTCTAATATTATATGTTTGTCAAATAAAAACTTCACTAAATTTCAATAATTCTTTTTATAATTCAAATTCTTTTCTTTCATCAATAATATTAATCTTTTGGAAATCATAATCTTTATTTTCGTATTTTCTTTGTAAATATTGCATAAATGACTCTTCTTCCTTATTTTTACTTTTAAAACTAAAATTATTATTTTTTAAAGCATTTTCCATTTTTCCTCGTAAAAATTTCCAAGTATCATAATAAGTAGTTTTTGTTTTTACCATAAAGTTATTTTCATCTTCTATGACAAAACCCTCAATATATTCTTTATCTAACTGATAATCAGGTGAAGTAATATTTTCGTATATATCTTTAAATTCATCTAAATTACTTGCTACATATACAAGTTTTTTAACCTCCAACTTATATTCATCAGCAAATAATTTTAATTCATCATAAGATATTTTGAAATAATTAGTTTTATTATATATCATGTCTAAAATAACAATGTTTTGTTCTTTATACTCGATGATATGAGGATCATTTATTGGATCAATAACTTCAAAAACTATTGTTATATCCTCCTCAACGATTTTTTTCTTTAATATCTTAATTTGTTCTTCACTATACTTTTTATAAAAAATGTTTTTAAAATATTCTACATAATCGCCACTATCAGTTGTTTTAGAGGCAAAGAAAAACTCATCATCTTTTAAAGATAATATTCCTAAAAAGCCATTATATTTCAAGTAAAATTTTACAGGAAAAACTAAGTTATTCTCTAATTTATTTAACTCTGTTTCTTTTCTTTCATTTATTTTAAAAAACTTATTATAACTTCTGGCAATTATTTTATTCTTCTCAGTATCAATAAATAATCCTCGAGCTTGAGTAGTCATATTATCCCAAACTTTATTATAAAAGGCTTCTTTAGAGAAATTAAAGGAAGAAACATTATCTTTTAAATCTCGTTCAAATATATATTTATTTTTTCTTAAATCTTCTACTAAATTATAAACTCTAGTTTCTTCTTGTAAATTAGGGTTATATGTATCGTTTTTAATCTCTATATAACTATTTTTATCACCTTTATTCAAAGTTAATACTCTAAGATATCCACCATTTTCAATATTTCCTTCTAAATTGATAGAATATTTATATTTATCACTTTTAATTTTATAAAAATTTCTATGTCCATGAATTTGATAAGTCTTATTATCTTCTTTTTCCATAAAATCATTATATACTTTATCAATATCGGTTTCGAAATCTAAAACACCATATATATAAGAATTAGTACTATAAAAATCTAAGGAAACTTTAGGAATATAAGGAATACCAGCATGAGTTATTAAATAAGATTTCCCATCAAAATTAATAAAAGCTATTTGCGATAATTTTTTTATAAAACCTCTAACTTCACTTTTCTTAACATTATTATTTTCTAATTCTAATATAGTATTTTTAATATCATAATCCATTTTAAAATCATCATCACAAGCATATTTATATAATTTATCTTCATGATTGCCAACTAAAAAAATCATATTTTCATTTTTCATAAGTTCAGCTAAATATTTGAAAGTTTCATAATTTTCAATTCCTCTATCAAAATAATCGCCAACAAAGATATAAGCATCATTTTTATTTAATTGATATTTATCAAAATATTTTTTTAGAGCATTAAAGCAGCCATGGATATCTCCTATGATATGAACTTTTTCATATTTATTAAAATCTCTTGGAATAGTACTTACTATATTTTCAAATTCCTCTCTTTTTACTATTTTAAATGAAGAAGGTATTTTCTCTTTCAAAAAAATTTTATATACTCTATCAATTGAGTGTAGAGGGACTATTTTATATTCTTCGCGAGTTTGATTTCTTTTATAAACTTCTTCTTTAGGTATGTCTGTAAAATCAATTATATATAAATGATAACGATATTTTTCTGCAAGTTTTTTATAAATTGTTAAAGAATCACTAGTTGCATGAACGGCATCAACAATTGTAAATTCTCCTTTTTTCATTCTTTCTTCTAGGATATAATATAATAATTCCCATACTTTTTTATTATTAAACTGAGGAATTTCTTCGCTATAGTTGATATTCATTTCTAAAGAGTTAAACATTAATCTTATTTTATCTGAACTTAAAGTAAAGTTTTCTAAATTGTGTTCTTTTACAAAAGTACTTTTCCCACAACCCATTGCACCTCTTAAAATAACTAATTTTCGCATTATCAATACCTCCAATACTTCTTAAATTGGTTATATTATAACATTTTCCATAGAATATTTATACTCATTAGCTTTTAAATATATTTTTCTTTAAATATTATCAATAAAAAGGCAAAAAAATTTAAATTTTACCAATTTTTCGATTATTTGCAAAAATACCCATCAATAATTGGATTTTTGTTAAGCAATAATCTAATTATTGTCTTTTTTATCTTTTAATAATCCAAAAATCGTGATTTTACAAGCATTATTATCTATGCTATAGTACCATCTAAGACACGAGTAGTGTATCAGTTTTGCCTTTAAATTTTAATATATTGCCCTTTCGGGGGTTTTGTAAAAATTTTTAAAGGAGGCATAATCATGAAGAAGATAAACATAAAGTTAATTAGACTCATAGAAATGTTGTTACTATTGTTAACATATTTGTTAATATCTAGATAATAAAAACCGATACATTAAGTTGTATCGGCCAACCTTTTTAAAGGCTCCGAGCAACTGCTCGTGTCTTTATATTTGAATTTTACCATATTATTATATATTTTTCAACTTGTTTATTCTTTCATTATAATTATCGCTCTTAACTATATATGAGCTAGCGACTAAAATATCAGCACCACTATCTTTAATCCCTTTAACAGTACTATCATTTACTCCACCATCAACAGCTATTTTAAAACTACCTTTTAATTTAGAAAGTTCCTTTATTTTATCTAAAGAACTAGGAATAAAACTTTGTCCAGCCCAACCAGGTTTAATACTCATTATTAAAACTAAATCAATTTTATTAAGATATGGTTTTATTTTATCTACTGGAGTTTCAGGATTTATTGCTATTCCAACTTTTAAATTATAGTTTTTAATTTTTTCTATAGTTTCATTTACATCTTCAACTGCCTCATAATGAAAAGTATAATACTCTGTATTTAGTTTAGAGAATGTAGACAAATAATCTAATGGATTATTTACCATTACATGAACATCTAACTTTTTTTTTGTATTTTTTAAAAATTCTTTAACTTCATCTAATTCAAAATTTTTAGTTGGAACAAACTTACCATCCATAAAATCAACATGAATATAATCAGCAACGGACTCTTCAATTAATTTAATAGTTTCTTCAATACTTAATATTCTACCTAAATATGTAACAGATACTTTCATTTAACTTCCCTCAAAAACTTTCTATAATTATCATAACGACTTTTTAATATTTTTTTATTTCTTACTGCGTCTTTAATAGCACAATCTCTTTCATTTTCATGTAAACAATCTTTAAAAGGACATTCATAATCATTAAATTCAATAAAAGATTCTTTTAAATCAATTTCTGTCATATTATCAAAATCAAGAGAACTAAATCCTGGGGTATCAGCAATATAGAAATCTTCTATTTTAAAGAGTTCAACATGTCTCGTTGTGTGTTTACCTCTTCCTAAAGCTTCACTTATCGGATTAGTTGCTAAATTAAGTTCTTTGGATAATTTATTAATTAAACTTGATTTCCCAGCTCCTGTTTGGCCAGTTAACACAACTATTTTCTTACTCATAATTTTTTTTAGCTTTTTTAACTCTTTATTCGTAACTACTTTAATACCTATTTTCTTATAATAAGCAATAATCTTATTTAAAGCTAATTTTTCTTTAAAAGTAAGTAAATCTATTTTAGTAAAGCAAATAACTGGTTCAATTTTATTAAAAAGAATATTTGAAAGTAACTTATCTAAAAGGTTCAAAGATAAATCTGGCTTTTTAACACTTGTTATAATAAGAGCCATATCGACATTAGCGATAATTGGCCTTTTTAATTCATTTTTTCGTGGTTTAATTTCCTTTATCCATTTTTCTTCTTTGTTAATCACAACGATATCCCCAACAATTGGAGATATTTTTAATTCCCGAAATTTTCCTCTTGCACTACATTCGAAAAGTTCACTACCTACTTTTACTGTATACAAATTACTAATTATTTTAACAATTTGTCCTTCCATATAGCACCTATTCCATTCCATCACACACTTCTTCTAGCGGATTACATTCAGGCTCCTCTTCAGGTTTTTCGGCTACTTTAATAATAAGCGTTGCTCCTGATATAACAGTGTATCCCTTAGGTTTACTTTGATCTAAAATTGTTCCTTCTTCGACTTCACCATTTGGAATTCTTTCAAATTTACAATCTATATTATATTGTTCACAAAAACTTTCGATTTCTTTTACAGTGAAACCTTCTTTAAAGTTCGGATACTCCGTTACAATATTTGGAATATATAAAATAATTGTATCGCCTTTTTTCAGCTTCTTCCCTTTTTCTACAGATTGTTCAATTACTTGTCCATCAGTATACTCATCTTTTTTTTCAACATCTTTTTTCTTGATAATAACATAAATTCCATAAGCTTCTAATTTCCCTTGAGCTGTTAAATAATTCGTTTTTTCAGCGACAAAGTCTTCTACTTCATAATCATTATTTTTGGAAATATAAATTGTAACTTCTGTTCCTTTAGTTCTCTTTGCTCCTTCTGTAGGAGTTGTTTTAACAACATGGCCTTCTTCTATTTCATCATCAGTTGCTTCTTTGATTTCTTCGGCAATTTCAAAACCTTCATTTTGAATTTTTTCAATTGCTTCTTGTTCAGTCAAGCCTCGGACTTCTGGTATTTTAATTTCTTCTTGGGTTGTAAGTCTTGGCAGTAGCACAACGATACTTGTGATAATTATAACTAAAGCTGTAAAAATAATAGCTAGAGCAATTAATAACTTATTTTGTTTTTTAATTTCCGTATTAGTTATTTGTTTTACAAGCACTTCATCATCATCTTTCACTACAGTCTTTTCTTCTGGAACTTCTTTTTTCTTTCTTGGTTTATCTTCATCAAACTCTTCGTATTTAAACTCATATCGTGGCTCATTAATTCTTGAGTCATCCATAACGGTTTTTAAATCTTCTAACATTTCTCTGGCATCATTATATCTGTTTTTAGGATTTTTTGCTGTTGCTCTTAAAATAACGTTTTCCACGCTCTGTGGTATATCTGGTATTTCATCACGAATACTTGGTAAAGGTTCTTTTAAATGTTTTAAAGCTATCTCAACAGCATTTTCACCCTTATAAGGTAATTTCCCAGTTAATAATTCATACATTAAAATACCCATTGAATAAATATCGGACTTTAAAGTACTACCACTACCATTTGCTTGTTCTGGCGGCAAATAATGAACTGACCCCATAACCGAATTAGTCTGCGTAAGTTGCGTACTATTCATGGCCATAGCAATACCAAAATCTGTTATTTTAACTAAGCCATTTTCAAGAATCATGATATTTTGCGGTTTGATATCCCGATGAATTATATAAGAGTCATGAGCTACTGATAACCCATCAGCAATTTGTTGCATAATATCAATTACTTCGGTAATAGTAAGTTTTCCTCTTTTCCTTAAAACATCTTTTAATTGTTTACCTTCGATATATTCCATAACAATATAATATTGGTTATTGTCTTCGCCAACATCATATACTTCAACAATATTTGGGTGTGACAAAGAACTTGCTGATAATGCTTCTCTTTGAAAACGACGGACAAATTTTTCGTCACTAGATAAATCCCCACGTAAAACTTTAACAGCTACATTACGGTCTAAAATAGTGTCATAAGCAAGATAAACATTAGCCATCCCACCTTCGCCAATGGATTTTATAATTTGGTATCTATCATTAATTTTTTGTCCTTTCATTATCACTTTTCTTCACCACCTTCTATAACCAAATAAGCTACAGAAATGTTATCTGTGCCACCCCTTGCATTACTTTTACGAATTAGTTTGATAACTTTTTCTTCAATATCTAATTCCTCGTCATTTAAGACTTTCTCGATTTGCTCTTTTGATAACATATTAGTTAAGCCATCACTTGCTAATAAAATACCATCAACTTTTGTATCAACTTCAAAAACATCTAAATCAACATTTGTTGTAGCTCCCAAAGCTTTCATTAAAACATTCTTCTTTGGATGATACTTCGCTTCTTCTTCGGTTAAATCTCCTGCTGCTACTAGTAAGTTAACTAGCGTATGGTCATGAGTTACTTTGGTAAGTTTCCCATTTTTAAAGACAAAGCCACTAGAATCGCCAATATTGCCAAAGATTAAAAAATCATCAGTAAGTAATGCCATAACAACAGTTGTTCCCATTCCTGTACTTTCAGGATTTTCTTCTGTATAATCTAAAATATTTTTGTTTATTTCGCTAATATTATCTTTCATCCAATTAATAGCATCAATTTTACTACCAACTGAAGCTAGCTCTTGAAAACGTTTTCCAATATGAGTTACAACCATGGAGCTAGCTACTTCCCCAGCTCGATGTCCTCCCATACCATCTGCTACAATCATTAAATATTCTTTGTTTGCATTTTTAAGAATAGTTACCGAATCTTCGTTATGGTCTCTCACCTTACCTGAATCTGTTAAATAAAACGTTTTCATATTACACCTCTTTGCTCCTTAATTGGCCACAGGCAGCATCAATCTTACTACCAAATTCTTTTCTTATAGTGACATTAATTTTTCTTTTCTTTAATGTATCATAAAATTGCCTAATAGTTTCTTTACTACTTTTCTTAAATTCTAAATGATTAGTTTCATTATAAGGAATCAAGTTCACATAAACATTTAAACCATGTAATAAATCTGCTAACTCGTTAGCATTATCTAAACTATCATTTACACTATCTAGCATAACATATTCTATGGTTACTCGTCTATTAGTTCTTGTAATATATTCTCTAATTGTGATAATTAACTCTTCGATACTATACACTTTATTTACAGGCATTAACATATTTCTTACTTTATTATTAGGAACATGAAGAGATATCGCTAGATTTACTTGTAATGGTTCTTCACTTAATTTTTTTATTTTAGGGATTAAGCCACAAGTAGAAATAGTAATATGACGAGCCCCAATCGCAATACCTTTGGCATCGTTAATTATTTTAACAAAATCCATAACATTATCGTAGTTGTCTAAAGGTTCACCTATTCCCATTATAACAACACTACCAATTCTTTTAGAAATATCTTTCTCAATTAATAAAATTTGTTCGACCATTTCATAGCTTTCCAAATTTCGAACTTTTTTTAAGCGACCTGATTCACAAAAAGCACATCCCATATTGCATCCAACTTCACTACTAACACAAACGGACAAACCATAATCATGTTCCATTAAAACAGTTTCAATATAGTTGTTATCATGTAATTCAAATAAATATTTCTTCGTTAATTTATCTTCTTGTTTTCTTTTAATTGTAATCCAATCATTAGAAAAATCTTCTTTTAGTTTATCTCTTAGCTCTTTTTTGATATTAGTCATCTCATCAAAATTATTTACTCTTTTTTCATAAAGCCACTCAAAAACTTGTAAAGCTTTAAACTTTTTTTCATTTATATTTAAGAAATATTCTTCTAAATCCGTTCTTTTTATCCCATAGATGTTTTTCACACTACCACCTATAATAATTATAGCACAATTATACTTTCATCGCACTAGCTAGTTTTCTTATTACTTTCTTCTCAATTCTTGAAATATAACTTTGACTAATACCTAGTATTTCTGCCACTTCTTTTTGAGTATATTCTCTTGTATTATTAAGTCCATATCGCATAGTAATTATTTCTTTATCCCGTTTATTTAAAGTTTCTATTTCTCTTTTTAAAAACTCTTTATCAGTAATGTTCTCAAACTCTTTTGCCACAACATCTTCATCTGTTCCTAAGATATCTTCTAAGTGTAGTTCGTTACCTTCCCCATCATAATTTAAGGCATCTTCTAAAGAAATTTCTCCTCTTCTTTTTTTATTTTTTCTTAAATGCATTAATATTTCATTAACGACACATCTTGAACAATAAGTAGCTAACTTAATATTTTTATCTAATTTATAAGTACTAATCCCTTTAATTAAACCAATAGAACCAATACTTACTAAATCTTCAATGTCATATCCTGTACTTTCATATTTTTTAGCTAAAAAAACAACTAATCTTAAATTATGCTCTATTAACTTATTTTTAGCATCAATATCGCCATCTTGACATTTTTTAACTAATTCAATTTCTTCTTCCTTAGATAATGGTGGTGGTAATATATCTGTACTTCCAACAAAAAATAATTCATTATACTTTCTTTTTAATTTATATAATAATCTCTTTATTAATCTAATCATTTAATCTCCTCCAATATATTTAAATTAATAATACAATCGATGCCATCTAACTTAATCTTTTCTTCGCTAATACCAACTAGAAAATTTCTTACTATTCTATTTTCAATAACTAACTTATCAACTTTATAACACTTTAGTAAGCCATGATTATTTAAAGTATTATAGGGAACATAAATAGTATTTTTTTTACTTTCATCAAAGAGTTCTTTATTAAGCAAAATAATACTTTTCCCACTATAGGGGTCTTTTAACTTATTACCTGTATCTAAAAAAGCATTAATAGTAATTTTATGCTGTTTTGTTAAAAATAATTCACAAGTATAATAATTGTTATAATTAAGTTTTAAATTTTTATTTTCTTTAAAATATAAAATAAGAATTAAAGGTCCTAAAATAAACATTCCTATTATATTAATGGATAATCCCTTGTGAAAAAAAATTAACCCATCATTTTTGTAAGATAATTCGATATTTAAAAAATACATAAAACCACCTAATAACATACTGACTAAATATAAGTGGATAAAATTTTTTAAAAAAAACCTTATATCTTTATAGCCAAAGGAAACTAGTAACATCATAATACTTATAACTATTTTAAACAAGAATAAAGTATAAGTATTAAAAGGGATAAATAAAGCAATAATACTTAATCCTCCTAGTAAACTACCTAATACTAGCCTTATCATTTTAGCGTTTCTCTTTAATAACTTATTAACAACAACTAGTAAAAACAAATCAAAAATAAAGTTAATTAATATTACTAAATCAAGATAAACAATCAATAGGCATCACCAAAAATAGAATAATATAACTTTTCTAAAAATTTTGTCATTTTCTAGTAATTTTATTTATTCTTTAAAACATCATTTTTATTTTGTACTTTTGAGAGCATAAATAAAAAAACGATTTACTAAAAATCGTCTCTATTTCTTAAAAATGGTGGAATATCTAAATCACTATCCAAGTCATCGTCGTCATCATCAATATCTAAGTTTCGACTTCTATATGTTGGTGTTTCATAAGATGAATCATCATCTTCTTTATCATCATCAAATCCCGTTGCAATAACAGTAACAATTACCTCATCATTTAAATTTTCATTAATAACTGCCCCAAAAATCGTATTAATATCTGTATTAGCAGAACTTCTTACAACTTCTGCAGCATCCTCAGCTTCAAATAAAGTTAAATTATTACCACCAGTTATATTAATAATAGCATCTGTTGCACCATCAATAGTTGTTTCAAGTAAAGGACTAGATACAGCTTCTTTTGCAGCTTCAATAGCTCTATTTTCTCCAACTCCAATACCAATACCAATTATAGCATTACCACGTTTTTGCATAACGGCTTTAACATCGGCAAAGTCTAGGTTAACAAGTCCAGATACAGCAATCAAATCACTAATTGATTGTACACCACGACGTAGGACGTTATCAACTTCTTTAAAGGCATCTAACATCGGTGTAGTCTTATCAATAATATCTCTAATTCGATCATTTGGAATAACAATTAGAGTATCAACATGCTTTCTTAATTCTTCAAGTCCAACTTCAGCTTGTTCCATTCTCTTACGTCCTTCAAATTTAAAAGGTTTTGTAACAATTCCAACAGTTAATGCTCCCAAATCTTGAGCTATTTCAGCAACAATTGGTGCAGCACCAGTACCTGTTCCACCACCAAGCCCACAAGTAACAAAAACCATATCAGCACCAGTTAGGGCATCTTCAATTTCTTTTTTGCTTTCTAAAGCAGCTTCTCTTCCTATTTCTGGATTAGCACCAGCTCCTAGACCTTCTGTAATACTTTGACCTATTTGTAACCTTGTATCTGCTTTACTAACATTTAATACTTGTAAATCAGTATTAGCAACGATGTAATCAACACCTTTAACTCCTGACTCTATCATTCTGTTAACGGCATTACATCCACCACCACCAACACCAATTACTTTAATTTTAGCAATTTGATCCATTTCTAATTCGTACATAAACACTCTCCTAACTATCAAAGAAGTAACCAAACAACTTACCTAAAACTCCACTATCACTAATACTTTGTTTATGTAAGCCGCTCAATTCTTCCTGTTCTTCAATACTAAATATAGAAAAATCTTTATCTTTTAACCTTGCTTTTGCAGCATAGTACTTAATCATACCTGCACAAGAACTATATTTATTATTTCGAATTCCTATTTCACTTACTTTACCAAAAATCACATTTTTATTATAAACTTCTTCTAGAATTAATGAGAAATCTTTAATTTCTGATAATCCTCCTGTGAATATTATATAACTTATTTCCTTTTTTGTTAAGTGGTTTATTTCTTTTTTCGTTAAATTAAGAATTTCTTCTATTCTACTTTCCACAACTTCAGTTGCTTCATATTGATTTATCTTAATTTCTTTGCCTTCTTTATTTGTTAGTATCTCACTATTACTTGCTTGAGCCATTCTTCTATGAGCTAAACATAGTTTCTCTTTAATATTTTTAGCATCATTCTTTGTTATTTTAAAAACATATGCTAAATCATTATCTATACTAGCCCCACCTAACTCTAAAATAGCTGTATTAGTAAGGATTCCTTTATTGAAAACACTTATGGAAGTAATTTCATCACCCAAATTAATCACTATACCCACACTATTATCTGTTTCTTTTGTTGCAAATTCGTAATAATCACCAATAGAACCTAAAGATAAATCTAAAACATCAACATTTAATTTCTCTAAACAAGCTAAAACTGGATACACAGTTTTCTTAGGAGCTGAGACAATTACTGCTTTTACTCCTAAAGTAGTAGCAAGCATATTTTTCGGATTTTTAACAATTCGATCATTATCTAATTTAAAACTAGTTGGGATAATACTTATAAGTTCCATATTAGAGTCAATTTTTCCTCTAAGAGATGATTGTAATGCTCTTATAATATCTTTTCCTGTTATATTTCGGCTTTCTGAAATAACTTTCGTAATTCCTTCTGATACGATAAATTTAGCATTATTACTAGGAACAGAAACAATGACACCTTTAATTGGTAAGCCAATAATTTCTTCACATTTTGCAAAAACTTCTTTTAAAGGTTTTAATAAAGCCTCAGGATTAACTACTAAACCTTTCTTGATCCCCTCACTAGGAGCTTCAGCTACTGCTAAGATATTTAGTTTTTTCTTGATAATTTCTCCAACTACTAGTTTTACAGTGTCACTACCAACATCTAAACTGGCCATTATTTTTTTCATAACTGTCCACTCCTATTTTATCACTATTAATTATACAAGAAGTTTCTAACTATTTCAAGAGAATAGAAAAAAAGCAGAGAAAAAGAGTAAAATTTTTTCGCAGAAAATAACGGATATTCGTGAACAAATTCGAAAAAAATATGTTAATCTTTTATTAGAAGATAAAAGAGGTTGTAGTAAATGAATACCCTAGTTTGACAGTTGTTAATTAAAAATCATCACTAAGCGTTGAAAAACTTAG
>CAOJRP010000008.1 GCA_948442015.1 uncultured Erysipelotrichaceae bacterium | reverse complement strand
TATTATTATTATTATTATTATTATTATTATTATTATTATTATTATTATTATTATAAAAAGAAATACTCATTTTAGAATATTTCTTTGTGAATAATTCACATTACTCTTCATTATCAATAATAACATCATTTTCGTTTTTTTCTGGGAGTTTTTCTTTATTATCAGTATTCTTATCTTCTTCATCATTTTCATTTCTTCCACTATTAGATGAATTTACATTACCATTACTAACATAAATCATAATATGAGAAATATTTTTAACGAAAGTTCCACTATGAAGACTTTGATTAACAACTGAACCTCGAGGAAGATAAGAATCCGCTTCATTTACAGTTATAGTTATTCCTCTACTACTTGCCCAATTTTTGACATATTCTTCTGTTTGTCCAACAAAGCTTGGCAGTAATTCTAATTTTTTAGAATCTGTTTTACCTTTACCAACTGGAAGTAACTCATAATCTTCATTATAATCTATTGCAAAAGTCTTAACCATTTCTGCTTCTTCTAATTCAAGATTTACTTTCATCATTTTAATAATGTCATTCATACTGCTTTCATAATAACCTAAAGCACTAGTAGTTCTACTATAGGCAGGTAAATAAACGGGAAGACTATAATATTCAAGATAAGATTTTTTAATATTAATTAACGAATCTTTAGAAGTATTAGCATTTATTAACATCTCTTTTAAAACATTATAGAAAGATAAAATTTGTTCTTCATTCATGTTACTATCAATATTTTTTGATACAGTATTTAAAATATTTTTAATCTTATCTAAAGAATCAATATTTTTTAATTCTTTAGCCATCGCAACAATTAAATCTTGTTGATGTCTATTTCTGTCAATATCCGATAATAAATATAAATGCCTACATCTTGCATAAGCAAGAGCTTGCTCCCCATTTAATTTTTGAACCCCTGGGTCCATACAAATTAAATTTTCCCCTTTTTTTCTATTAGAATCTTGTTCACAAACTCGTCCATTAAACGTATTCGCCCAAGGCTTTTCAACATCAACGGTCACTCCACCAATCGCATCAACTAATGAAACAACACCTTTAAAATTAATTTTCAAATAATAATCAATTTTAATATTTGTAATGTTTTCTATTGTATTAATTACACAGTTAGAACCATAAGCAGCAGAAGAATTTATTTTGTCATAAGCGCCATTTCGACAAGCTATTGGAACATACATATCTCTTGGAATACTTAACATTGTAGCAGTTAGAGTTTTTGGGTTAAAAGTAACAAGAATTAGAGTGTCCCCATTAAAAGCTTGATTAGCATTTAACCCATCATTCTCCGAATCTACTCCCATAATTAGCATTGTAAATGGCTCAGTTAATTTTTTATTACTAATTAAATTATCTTGATTTTCCATCTCTTCTTCATAAGAATAGACAACTTTTACTTCATTCTTAATATTTTCATAAGACTCATCAGAACTAAAAGTAACAGCAAAATTACTTGATACAAATAAACCATCAATTATACCATTATACATATCATACATCATTTGAAAATAATCATCATACTTAACTATTTCATAATTTAAATTCTCTTTATCAATTAGTTTATGAGCAAGAATATTACCTTCAATATCATTTTCATTATCTATCATTCCTATTTTGCTATCATCATTTAAAGTAGTGTCATTTAAAGTTATTAAGTTAGTTGTATAAACAATATATTCTTTTTTAAAACTTCCTATACCACCCATTACCATATTAATAAGAATGCTAGCTACAATAAAAACAATAATTAATAAGTAAGTAATAATACTCATACCAATAAAAGTTTTTTTCTTTTTGCTAATAATTGTTA
This sequence comes from uncultured Erysipelotrichaceae bacterium, assembly GCA_948442015.1. Lineage (GTDB taxonomy): Bacteria > Bacillota_I > Bacilli_A > RF39 > UBA660 > CAOJBM01. The sequence goes on along the minus strand of CAOJRP010000008.1, from coordinate 55,627 downwards.
CTAAACCAGCTACAACATAAAGCATAAACCATAAAGAAAAAAAGACAAGCATGACAACTCTTAAAGCTGTTTCGATTCCTTTTAGCTTTAAAATATTAATAATAAAGAAGATAAAAGTCACTATATATATAAGTAAAGTAACAAAGAAAAAGATTTTCTTTCCTTTACTACATTTCTTTAATTTTTTTAGAAGGACACTCATTTTACCACTCCTATTATGACATTATATAATAAATATACTAAATAAACAATGAAATATTAGTGAAATTTCTTTACATAAGTTAACAAAAAATAAATATAATATCTTAAACATCCTAAATATATCTGTTATAATTGAAATGAAGAGATATTTATAAAGAAAGGAATTTATTTATGAAAAAGAAACTTATTAAATTATTTAATCAATTTACATCTTTAAGTATGGCTTTATTACTTGTTTTCTATTCATTATTTGGTTCCTTACTTAATGTTCATGCTGCAAATAGTGGAATAGGTAGAACAACAAGTGACTTAAATGTTCGTAGTGCTCCAACGACTGCTGATAATCCAGATGGTTCTAATAATATTATTGGTGAACTAGATAGTGGAGTTTTAATTCAAGTAAATGATTGGAATAAAGTAGCAGGAAGTGGATGTAATTCTGGATGGTTAAATATAACTTATGGTAGTTTAACAGGGTATGTCTGCTCTTATTATGTTGTTGATGCAAAAGAGGATGCTTATGGGCGCCCTTGGACAACCCCTAAGAAAGCAATAGTTGGAGGAGCAAAATGGATTGCATCAAAATATATTTCCAAAGGACAATATACAAGTTATTTGAAGAAATTTAATGTTAATCCTAATGCTTATCATGACCAATTTGATCATCAATATATGGCTAATTTAGCTGCTCCAGCTTCAGAAGCTTATAGCAGTTACAAATCATATCAAGAAAATGGTTTATTTAACTTGCCACTTGAATTTGATATTCCAGTTTTCCAAAATATGTTAGATAATTATAATCGACCTGGGGGCAATCTAACTGATATAGTTGCTAAGGATGAAGTAACTGACCAAGATTTTGAAAACTATTTAGATAGTCAAGGTTTTCCTCTTTCTTATAAAAGAATTTTAAGAGCTTTGCATGATACACATCCTAATTGGATTTTCAAAGCAATGCAGACAAATGTTGATTTTACGACAGCGATGTATGCTGAGAAAAATGTTAGTTCAATTAATGGTAATGAATTATATTATGATAAGAGTAGTGGGGATAAGGTAAGTACAGAACCTGGTTGGTATTTAGCTAATAATGAGACTGTTTCTTATTACTTAGACCCAAGAAACTTCTTAACAGAAAAATATATTTTACAATTTGAAAATTTACAAGCTTCTTCAAATTATACAGAAACAATAGTACAAACAGTTATTAATAATACTTTTATGGCAGGCGTTAGTATTTTAGATAATCAAAGTTATGCTTCAATCTTTGTTGAAGCTGGTAATACTGCTAATGTTAGTGCTGTTTACTTAGCTGCTTTGGCTAGGCAAGAATCTGGTGTTAATATGGGAAGTAACACAAGTGGTGCTGAGTTTGTCTATGAAGGTATAACTTATAGTGGAATTTTTAACTTCTTTAATATCGGTGCTTTGAGTAGTGCTAAAAATCCTAGTAAGGCTGGACTTGTATATGCATCAGGCGGTTATTGTACCGCTTGTAATCCTAATAGTGTAGCAGGACTACCTGTTATGAGTACTGATACTATTACAACACTAGCTAATATCGGGGCAGTAACAAAAGATAATTATTTAGTAGGTTTAGGGCCAAATCATACTGCAGCTGAGTTACAAGCAAAAGATGCTAATATATCATTCAATACAGCTCATATTGGTACTGGAACTATAGCAACATTTAAAGATGGCAGCCAATATACAATAATTGTTTATGGAGATTTAACAGGAGATGGGGTAATTAATTCCGCTGACCTTTTAAGAATGCGAAAACATCTTTTAGGTACTGAGCCGTTAAGTGGTGTTTATGCTGATGCATCAAACATAGCTAAAGATAATCAAATTAATTCCGCTGACCTTTTAAGATTAAGACAATACTTACTTGGAACAGCAAATATTGAACAGAAATAGGAGTGGGCTATGAAAAGAATAAAATATTTAATATTTACGATTGTTGTAATGTTTATGGGTGGGCTAGTTGTTAATGCAGCTCCAAGCTATAGCTTTTCTACTTCAACTAGTTCTGTTGAAAATGGTAAAAAGGTAACCGCAACAGTCACTTTAAGAAACGTTGCTGCTTGGAATGTTCGAATAACAAGTTCAGGTAATACGAATGGCTGTACTCAAAGTTTTGCTGATGCGACTTCAAATGGTGGCAATACAACTAAAACACTTAGTGTTACTTGTAAGGCGACTAGTCTAGGGGCAATCGGCTTTACTTTATCAGGTGATGTAACAAGTAGTGATGGAGCTAATATCAGTGTTAGCGGCAATAAAAGAGTGTCAGTTGTTGAACCAAGACCTCTATCGCAAAACAATTATCTTGCTTCGATAACTGTGGGAGATTATGAACTAACTCCAGCATTTGATGAAGAAGTAACTGAATACTCAGTAAGTGTACCTTCAACTGTTAATGAAGTAAAAATTGATGCCAAAGTTAAAGATAGATATGCCTCTTTAACAGGTACAGGTACATTTGAAGTAATAGAAGGTGCTAATAGTTTTAAAATTGTTGTTACAGCTGAAAATGGGGCTACTAAAGAGTATACAGTTAACGTTATTGTTGAAGATTTAAATCCAATTGTAATCAAAATTAATGGACAAGATTACACAATCGTTAAAAATATTAAGAATATTACTGCTCCAGAATTATTTACAGCCTCAGAAACAACTATTGGAGATACTACGGTACCTGCTTTTGTAAGTGATGTATCAGATTTTGTTTTAGTAGCTTTAAAAGATAGTGAAGGAAAAAGCTTTTTTGCTATTAAAGATGGAGAAAATTATACCCTTTATAGAACAATAACAATAGGTAATTTAATATTATTTATGATGGATAAAGATTGTCCTTTTGAATATTTTGAAAAAGAAACAATAACTGTGGGAGAGTATGAAATAGATGCTTATCATTCAATTAATAGTAGTGATTATTATTTAATATATGGTATTAATATGGCTACTGGTAATGAAGAGTGGTATAAGTATGATACTAAAGAAAGTACTTTACAAAGATATGAAAATAATACAGAGATTAAGTTGAAAAAGGATTTAAAACAGTATTTTATCGTTATATTAATTTTTGGTGGTAGTTTAATACTTGCTGTAGTAATTGCTCTACTTTCTGTTATAATAGCAAATAAAAAAGTTAAAAAAGCTAAAGCTTTAATTAATAAAAATAAGATAGAAAAAGTTGAAAAACAACCTAAAATAGAAAAGAAACTAGAAAAAGAAGAAGTAAAACAAGAAGAAAAGAAGAAAGAAATAAAAAAAGTTTCTCATGAAGATTTAGAAAAAACAGTAAAAATTGATAAAAATAATAAAGGCAGTAAAAAGAAATAATTACTGTCTTTTCTTTATATAAAATTTGCCAAAATGGGAATTTTATGGTATGATAGCATTTCTTGATGTCAAAGGAATAAATATTTAAATAAAGAGGGATATAAAATGAGTATGAAAGATATATATAGTGATACTAGTTTTGATGCGATTATGTTAAAATATGGTCTAGCTTTGGAGATGTTAGAAACAGAATTAAAAGTCATGATTAGAAATTATGAATACACAAGTAAAACAACTCCAGTTGATCATTTGAAATCACGTTTGAAAACTAAAGAAAGTATCATTAAAAAATTACATAAAAAAGGGTATGAAATAAACAATTATAATATTATGAATCATGTTCATGATATTATTGGTGTGCGAATTGTTTGTTCTTTTTTACCTGATGTTTATGAAATAGTTAATTTAATTAAAAGTAACAATAAATTTGTTATTAAAGAAGAAAAAGATTATATTAAAAATCCAAAAGATTCTGGTTATATAAGCTATCACTTAATTGTTTTGGTCCCTGTTAATCTTGATGGAAAAGAAATTAAAATTGAAGCGGAAATTCAAATTAGAACAATGGCAATGGATTTTTGGGCATCACTTGACCATAAAATAAGATATAAGTTTAGAGAATTACCTGAAGAAGTAGAAAAAGAAGTGTATAATTCTTCTTTAGATATTAGAGCATTAGATGAAAAGATGTATCGCTTAAATGAAATAGCTAAGAAATATAAAGAAGAAATATGAAACTTATTGTTTTTTAATTTAAATGCTAGCATTTAAATTAAAAAATCATAGCTTTAAAAGAATACGATATGTAATTTTATAAATCGGAGAAGTAAAGGCCAAGTATTTCTTCTTTTTTTTTGGACATAAATAAAGTATAATATTATTAATAGGAGTGATAAAATTGGATTTTACTGTAAATGACCATAATATATTTGCGATTGTATTTGTAACGTTTATGGCAAGTGCTTTACTTGTTCCTATTGTTAGGAAAACGGCAATTCATATTGGTGCTTTAGATATTCCTAATAAAAGAAAAGTTCATCATCATCCCATACCAAGACTAGGCGGACTAGCAGTATTTTTCTCTTTTTTACTAGGTTATATGTTATATGCTAGAAGTAGTATTCAAATGCTTTCAATACTAATTGGTGGATTTATAATTATTGTTATGGGAATGATTGATGATATTAAACCAATTCGAGCTAGGTATAAATTTTTAATGCAAATTGTGGCAGCAGCAGTTGTGGCAATCTATGGTGGAATGTTATTTAATGATATATCAATGTTTGGAATAGATTTAACTTTTCCTTATCCCTTAAATTATGTGATTACTATTATTTTTATTGTAGCTATTACTAATGCTATTAATTTGATTGATGGAATAGATGGTTTATCATCAGGTATTGCTAGTATTTATTTTTTGACAATAGCTGTTATTGCAGTTATCTTAAATAAGTTTAATGGGCTTGATATTACTTTATCTCTAATTATGCTTGGAGCAACTTTAGGGTTTTTACTCCATAACTTTCCTCCCGCATCAATATTTTTAGGAGATACAGGAAGTAATTTTATTGGTTTTATGATTAGTGTTATCGCTTTAATAGGATTTAAAACAGCAACAATATCTTCTTTAATAGTTCCTTTAGTAATTCTTGCTATTCCAATAACGGATACTCTACTTGCAATCTTTAGACGTCTTCTTAAAGGAGAAAATATTGCTCAAGCCGATAAAGAACATTTACATCATCAATTACTTAATATGAAATTTTCTACAAGAAAGACAGTTTTAATAATTTATATGATTGATATTTTATTTGCTTTAGTGTCAATATTCTATGTTTTAGGTGATGATAAAATAGCATTACTTATTTACTTATTCTTAATGGTTTGTTTATTATTCTTAGTTTTAAAGACAAATATTTTATTTGACCATAAGAAAAAATAGCAGGAGGTTTTTTTGATGTTTAAAAAAATATATAATATAAAGGTATTAGAAATATTTATTTTATTACAACCAATTATAGATATTATTACTTCCGTAATGATAAATGAGTTTAATTTAGATATATCGCTTGGAATGATTGTAAGATTTGCTTTTCTTTTTTATGCACTAGTTTATATTGTCAAAAATAGAGATAAAAAGATAATGATTTATTTAACTATATGGCTTTTGTATCTAGGTATTAATTTAATAGGAAATTTTATAATAAAAGACAATTTTAATATTATAACTCAGGCAATATTGCTCGTTAAAATGATTTACTTTCCTTTAATTTTACTATTCTTTGTTTTATATTTTAAAAATAATAAAGAGTTAGATAATAAAGTTTTTATTAATGTAGCTTTATTAGTAGGATTATCTTTAGTTATTTCTTATGCTACAAAGACTGCTTATTGCTCTTATGAAAATTATGATAATTGTTATACTAAAGGAGTAGTAGCTTGGTTTAATAGCGCTAATGAATATGGACTTATTTTAATTGCCCTTTTAGGATTTACAATTAATGGATTTTTAAAGAAAGCATCTTTAAAAAATGAAATTGCTTTATATTTAATAATAATCTTTTTATGTATGCTAGGTACAAAGGCTAGTTATGTTGGAGTTGTAGGAGTAACAAGTTTGTATGTAATATATTATCTTATCGCTTGTTATTTTGATAAAAAGAAATTTGCTTATTTTAGAAAAGTGTTTGTTTTAATAATTACAATATTTGTTGTTGCGATTAGTACTAGTAAGCTTCCTATTTATACTAATCTTGTTGGAGCTTATGAATATGCTTATAATGAGGCTAAAAATGGAGAAGATAATATAAAAGTTGGATATCAAAAAACTGATGAAGAAATTAGTGAAGAAGTTCAAACTGCAATTATATTTAACGGTCGAAATGATTTTATTGTGGCTAATAAAACTATTTTTAGACAAGCCCATATATTTAACAAATTATTTGGAATTACTACACAAGGTAATTTTTATGAAGGAGTATCTTATAATCATATAAACGAAAGAGATTTTCATGATTTATTAATGTATTATGGGATTATTGGTTTTATAGTGGAAATGCTTTTACCAATATATTTATTAATTCAAGTATGTAAAAAAGTATTTAAAAATATAAAAATATTATTAAAAGATGAAATCATGATTTATGCTGTAGTTATAGCAATGATGTTATTTGCAAGTTTCATTGCAGGACACCTTTTATTTCAACCTGCTGTATCGATTTATTTAGCTTATCTTATTTCTTTGTTTTGTAAAAAAATAGAGGTGCTTAAATGAAAAAGAAAATAGCTATTTTTCAACCTAATTTAACTATTGGAGGAATAGAAAAATCTCTTATTAATTTTTTAAATGAGCTTGACGAAAGTAAATACGAAGTTGATTTATATATTTTTAATAAAGGAGATTTTTATTCGTTAATACCTAATTATGTTAATGTAATTAAATTAAAAAAGAAAAATTCTTTAACACAGTTTGTTAATTTTGATTTTTTATATAAGCATTATAATTTAAAATTAGATGAAAAAGAATATGATGTAGCTATTGATTTTAATGGGTATAATAATATTTGCTCTTTGGGTGCTTTAAAAGTTAAGAGTAAAAAGAAAATTATTTGGTTACATAACGATATAAAAGTAAAATATAAATATGAATGGAAATATCGTGTTTTATATCATTTTATGAAAGATAAGTTTCAGTATTTTGATTTAGTTGTGGGTGTAAGTAAAAAAGCTATAGAGTCTTTTAAGGAAATGCAAAAAAATATAACTTGTAAAGTTATACCTAACTACATAAATACAAAAGAAATTATTAAATTATCGCAAGAAAAAGTTGACTTTAAAGTAAATAAAAAGAAGATTAACTTTGTTTGTTTAGGAAGATTACATTATCAAAAAGGTTATGATTTATTACTACCAATAATAAGAAAATTAGTTAATGAGAGAAAAGATTTTCATTTATATTTTATAGGTGATGGAAAAAGAAGAACAGAGTTAGAGACACAAGCTATGAATTTAGGTTTAAGAGATTATGTAACTTTTTTAGGAGCAAAAAAAAATCCTTATGCTTACCTTTCAAAAATGGACTGTCTAATCTTTAATAGTCGTTATGAGGGACAAGGAATGGTAGCACTTGAAGCTAAGTGTTTAGGACTAGATGTAATAATGCCAAAACATTTAGAAAAATATACAAGTATAGTAAAAGGTGTTGATAACGTTTTAGATGCTTTAGTAGAAGTTGAAAAGAAAGATAAAAAAGTTGATGAATTAGTTAATTATAATAAAAGCATAACAAAGAGTATTAATGAAATATTAGGTGATTAAATGAAAAAAGTAGGTTTAGTAATAGTTAATTATAATGATAGTGAAAATACAATTAATTTAGTTAAGAGTGTGGAAAAGTATAAAGTTATTAACAAGATTGTTATTGTTGATAATAAGTCGACAGATGATTCATTAAAAAAATTAGAAGAATTAGAAAATAGAAAAATTCATATTATTGTAAGTGATTTAAATAGAGGATATAGTGCTGCTATTAATTTGGGAGCTAAGTACTTAGAGGAAAAGTTAAAAGATTGTTATATTATAGTAAGTAATTCGGATATTCTAGTTAAAGATGAAGAACAAATTAAAACATTATTATCTAGTTTTGATGAACCTAATGTTGCTATTGCCATGCCCAAAGTTTATGAAAATGGATTATTTAAGTATGGTTGGAAGTTAACAAATGCGAATACGGATTTATTAATGAATATTCCTTTAATAAGCCGTTTGTATAAAGATAACTTGAAAAATTATGAACCACTTTATTTTGGTTATAGTAATATTGTAGATGTTATATATGGTTGTTTTTTTGTTATTGATAGTAATGTTTTAAAAAGTATTGGTTATATGGATGAGAATACGTTTTTATATTATGAAGAGAATATCTTAGCTAGGAAATTAAAAACAGTTAATAAATTATCAGTTATTAACAAGGAAGCAGAAGTAACACATAAACATAATGTTTCGATAGGAAGTTCTGTGAGTCAAATAAACAAATATAATATTTATAAAAAAAGTCAGTTATATTATGAAAGACATTATAACAATGCTAGTGAAATTCAAATGCTTTTCTTTGAAATATTTTATTATTTTGGGTTATTAGGGTTAAAAGTAAAATTGTTTTTGAGTGAGTTATTTAAATAACACCATATCTTTTGATATGATGTTATTTGTTAAACAATTCACTATGACTACCTGTAGCAAATAATAATAAAATTAATTCGTTATTTTGTATTTTATAGACAAGTAACCAATCTGATTCAATGTGGCATTCGTTACACTCTTTATATGTTTTATCGTTTATTAATTTATGGTCTTTGTATTTTGGCTCTAGTTCTTCTCCGTTTGCTAATGTTTCTAGTGTTTTAATTAATTTATTAATATCTTTACCTTGTTTTCTTATTTTTTATAATCTCTTTTAAATCTTGAAGTTATCTCGATATCATATTTCGCATTGTCAAATTCAAATTTCATTTTCCAAATCCTCAATTAATTCTTTGACACTATGATATTTTTTTGCTTTTCTTTTACCACTTAAAATTTCTTCACCTTCTTTTAAAGCTTTTAAAAGTTCTTTTGAAGGTTTGGGATTATTCATACTGGCTTTAAAAGGTAATTGTTGTTCTCTAACACTTTGAGCTAAAAACATATTTAAAGCTACACTTGTATTCATTCCTAAATTTTTAAAAAGTTCATCAGCTTGTTTTTTTAAGTCTTTATCTACTCTAAAGCTCATATTTATAGCATTACTTATATTAGCCATATAAAAATCATCTCTCTTTCATTAAAATAATAATATCATATCGTTTTGAAAAAAACAATATATTATCAATATGAAATAAATATAATGTATATACTTATAATATGCTAAAATTTATTTTTTCTATACTAATAATAAAATTATAAGAAAATTGATTAAACATGGTTGGAAATTATCTAATGCTAATATGAATTTGTTGATGAATATATATGAACCACTTTATTTTGGTTATATGGATGAAAATACATTTTTATATTATGAAGAGAATATCTTAGCTAGAAAATTAAAAGCTGTTAATAAATTATCAGTTATTAACAAAGGTGCTGAAGTAACTCATAAACATAATGTTTCGATAGGAAGTTCTGTGAGTCAAATAAACAAATATAATATTTATAAAAAAAGTCAGTTATATTATGAAAGACATTATAACAATGCTAGTGAAATTCAAATTTTTTCTTTGAAATGTTTTATTATTTTGGATTGTTAGGATTAAGAGTAAAAATATTTTTTAGGGAGTTATTTAAATAAAAATTAAATAAAAATTATTGGGAAATATAATTCGTGCCAAAAACGGACAATTTTGCAAAAATATTCGCGCCAAAAACGGACGATTTCGTTAAAATATTCGTGCCAAAAACGGACAATTATTGAATTATTCACTTAAAGTATGGTATACTTTTAATGGTGATACAAATGAAAAGACTAATTTATCAAAATCTACTCGAATGGAAAAAAAATACTAATAAAAAACCTTTAATGGTATATGGTGCAAGGCAAGTAGGTAAAAGTTATATTTTAGAAAAATTTTGCAAAAATGAGTATGACAATTATGTCATGATAGACTTAAAAAAACAAGAAACTTATAAAATATTATTTGAAAGTAAAAAAGATTTTGAGAATATTTTTGAAGAGTTTAAATTAAGACTAAGTAATGAAATAGATATTGAAAGTCCAAATAGTATTATTTTCTTTGATGAAATACAATTGTGTCCTAATTTAATAGCATATTTAAAATATTTTTGTGAAGACCATAATAATATAAATATAATATGTGCTGGTTCACTTTTGGGGACCATGCTTAGTAGAGAAGAGGTTTTTGTTCCAACTGGGAAAGTTTGGGAATTAACTATGTATCCGATGAATTTCGAAGAATTTTTAATTGCTTTAAATAAAGAGGCATATGTAACTAAAATTAGAAATTGTTATACTAAAAATCAAAAAATGGGAGAATTTTTGCATGATGAATTAATTAATTTATATAAAATATACACCTACGTTGGTGGAATGCCTGAATCAATTTTAAGTTTTATTAATTCTGATTGTAAATTGAGCAACTATGATGACAATATTTTAAAGGGAATTATTAGAAAATATATGGAAGATATGAATCAGTATGTTAAAAATAACACAGAAACTTTAAAAATAAAAGAAGTATATGAAAATATTGCTAATCAACTGGGAAATACTTCAAATAAATTTCAACCAGCTAAAATTAATAAAAATAGAAGAATGGATGATTATTTAACAGCAATAAATTGGCTATACACAAGTAAATTAATCTTAAGATGTTATTTAGTAAGTTTGCCTGAAGAACCTATTAAAGTATATAGTGATACTAACACATTTAAACTATTTACTAGTGATTGTGGACTTCTAGCACAATTAACGAATTTGCAAAAAAGTAATCTTTTTGATGATAAAAATAGAATTTTTAAAGGAATAATTGCTGAAAATTATGTTGCAACACAGTTGATATTCAATGATATATTGTTATATTATTGGTTAAGTGGAAACGAGGCGGGAATTGATTTTATTGTTGAGCTAAAAGATGGTGTAATACCAATTGAGGTTAAATCAGGAAATAATAAAAAAGCTAAAAGTTTAAAAACTTATATGGAAAAATATAGTCCAGAATATGGAATAAGAGTATCCTTAGGAGATTTTAGTTATGATGCAAGAACAAAAATTAAAGAGATTCCATTATATGCTGTGTTTTGCATTAAATATTAATATAGTTATTAAAAATATTAATTAAAATAATACTTGAAAAAAGAAAAACGACAAGTACGATGAAATCTAATAATATGTAAGGTAACTGAAACAAATTGCAAAGATTATTATGTTTTATTTATAGCATCTATTTTATTGATAATATATCTAAATTTATGATATAATTTTCCTAGAATTAAGGATGATATTATGATTAGTTTTGTTATATTACATTATAAAAATTTGAATGATACTATCTCTTGTATAGAATCAATAAAAAAAATAACTTCACAAGATAAAACTTCAATTGTTGTTGTTGATAATCATTCTTTAAATAGAGAAGAAGAAAAAACAATAAGAAAATATACTAATGATTTAATTTTATTAGAAAACAATTTGGGTGTGGCTAAAGCTTATAATAAAGGTGCTATCTATGCTAAAGATAAATATAAACCTGATTTCATTTGTGTAATGAATAATGATATTGAAATTAAGCAAAAAGAATTTATAAATAATATTCAAAAAGTATATAATAAAACTAAGTTCGATATGTTAGGAACTAAGATAATTTGTGATGGAGATTCAGTTAATCCTTTTCCTGTATTTGATACTTTAGAAAAAATCAATAAAAGAATCGAAAGAAATGAAAAATTAATAAAAATATACTCAAATAAGTTTCAAGCAACTTTATTTGAAACTTATTTAAAAGCAAAACATTTTATAAAAAAGCCAATAAAGTTAGAAAACGGAAAAGAAGAAATGGACAAAGTTGCTCTACATGGTTGCCTTATTATTTTTTCGAAAAAGTATTATGAGAAAAATAAATATTTATTACCTAATGACACATTCTTATTTCATGAAGAAGAATTTTTATACTTTAGATGCCTAAAAAATAATTATAAAGCAGTTTATAGTCCGACATTAGAAATAATTCATAAAGAAGGGCAAGCTATAAAAGCAAGTAATAAAAGTGTAATAGAAAGAAAAAGAAATAAATTAATAGAGTGCAATAAGTCATTAAGAATATTAAAAGAAAAACTAGAAAATAATGAACAAATATAGATATTATTGGAAAAATAGAGTTTTATAGTCTTGTGAGGAGTTTTTTGTGAAGGATAAAGGAATTAAGTCACTAAATTCTTTGAGAGGAATTGCTTGCTTAATAGTACTAGTTGCACATATTGTAGCAACTAGTAAATATGGTATTTATGCGTCTGGATGTGGGAAAATTGGGGTATGGTGTTTTATGCTATTATTTGGATTTTTCTTAATGTTACCTTTAATTAATGATGATAAATTTAATATAAAAGAATTTTATATAAAAAAGTATTTCGCATTTATCCTTCATATATAATTGTGTTAGTATTATCAGTGATAGTTGGTTTTATTTCTAAAAATGATTTAATTATGCATATATTTGGCTTAAAAGGTTTTGGACATTTTTGGTGTGCCAGTTATTTTAAAAATCTATTTAATTTGGCCATTGTTTGTTTATTTATATAAGAATATGAGCATGAAAAGCTTTGTATGTTGTCTAATAATAATTGCAGTATTTCTACTAATCGCATTTCCTTACAATACATATATAGAAAACTCAATAAATTTGTATTGGTATACGCCAATATTTATATTTGGATATTAGCATTTTTTTATAATTATTATAAACAACAAGAAAAAATAATATGGGATTATCTTTGCATAATAGGAATTATAGGAATAATTATTTTTACACCATTAATGAGAAAGTTATTATGGGATGTTGAACCATCCGCTTATTTACAGAATAAATATCTTTTAATATCTTCTTTTTGGATAATTATTATATTATCATGTCTTTTTGGAAAATATTTTAAAAAGATTTTTTAGAAAAGTGTTATTTTTTACAGTGGATAGGAAAACTTAGTTATTCCATATATTTATTTCATTATGTAATATTATGGAAACTAAATAGTATTTCAATATATACAAGAGGTCTAATTGCAATTTTAGTTTCCTTATTAGTTGCAACTTTTATAAATAAAATAATAGATGAAACTTTATCAAAAAAATAGACATAAATTTATTATATTTTAAATGTAAATTGTTAAATTTTAGGTAAAAAATATTACCTTTAAAGAGAAATTGCTTGTTTTTTTTAAGAAATTAATAATAGTTTGATCTATATCAATTTATAATGTCATAATGGTAATGTTACACAATAAAGCAAATAATTTAGTCATAACAATAGTTCTTATCTTGCATGTAATAAAAGATTAAATCTTTTATTAGAAAGAGCAGAAAATATAGAAGTAAGATTAGGAAATACTACTTAATTATATTATTTTATCCTTAAAAATTTTTGTAATATTTTTTCATTTTTAGCACGAGGAAAATTTTGGTTTTCTTTTTTTTTGTCTAATTTTTTTCATCAACTACTAACACTATTTTTAAAATATATTATATCAAGATTTTTGTTGCTAAAAAAAATATTTTTTTTAGCTGATAGGTATTGATAGTTTTTGCATTGGTTTTTGTTTTATGTTATACTTTAAAATATAGGTAAGGAAGATTTTATGGCAACAATTAATTATGACTTTTATGATGAGAAAGATGTTTATACTGATGGAGATATTGAAGATAAAATTATTGAATTTATAAAAAGGTATCCTGATGATTATGAAAAAGCATTTGAAGAAAATCCATCTTGGCCAGTAGTATATCATTTGTCTAACGCTAGAAAAAATATTATTAGTTGGTATCCTTTTAAAGAAAATGCAAGCATTCTTGAGGTAGGTGCAGGAATGGGAGCAATAACAGATGAATTATGTAAAATCGCTAAATCTGTAACTAGCATAGAATTATCTAAAAAACGTGCTAGTGCAATATATGAAAGAAATAAAAAGAAAGAAAATTTAGAAATAATTGTTGGAAATTATAATAAAATAAAGTTTGATAAAAAGTATGATTATATATTATTAAATGGAGTATTAGAATATGGTTCATTATATATTGAATCAAATAACCCATATATAGATTTTATAAATAGTTTAAAAAGTCATTTAAGTGAAAATGGAAAAATCTTAATTGCTATTGAAAATAAGTTTGGGCTTAAATATTGGTGTGGTGCTGATGAAGACCATACTGCTAGAATGTTTGAAGGAATTAAAAATTACCCTAATGACATAGGAATAAAGACTTTTAGTAAAAATGAATTAGAAAATATTGCTAAAGAATGTGGTCTTATTAGTTATTTTTATTATGTTTTTCCTGATTATAAATTTCCTGAATTAATTTATACTGATGCTTCGTTAAAGAAAAAAGTATTTAATAATTATTTGCCATATTATTGTAGTTACATGAGTTTAATAACATATGAGCAGCTACTTTATAAAGAAATATTTAAAAACAATGAAATACCTTTTTTTGCTAATTCATATTTTATTGAACTTTCTGAAAAACAAGAATCACCAGAAATTGAATTTGTTAAATTTAATAATTATCGAGCAAAACAATATAATTTATGTACTTATTTATCTCGCAATAAATATTATAAAAAACCTTTATATGATGTATCTAAATATCAAATAGATAATATTTTAAAAATTCAAGATATTTATTTGAAAAATAAAATAGATATTCAAAAGACGTTTATACAAAATAACAGAATTTATACAGAAGAGGTTAAAGGAATAAGCTTAATTTCTAAACTAAATCATTTATATCGTATGAAAGATTATGATGAAATAGTTAAAATTTTTGATGAATTATTTGAATATTTAAAAAAACATAGTGGAATTCTTTCTAGAGCAAAAGAAAATATTTTTGATAAATTAAAAATAAATACTAAAAAGTATGATTTATCAAAGTTAAATTTTTATATTGATGGTTTAATAGATATAATACCACAAAATATTTTTATTAATGAAGATAAATATGTTATAATTGATCAAGAGTGGTATGAAGAAAATGTTCCTATAGAATTTATCATGTATAGAGCTATAATAAATTTTACTTGTGGTATATATAATGATATTTATGATATTTTAATTAATCATTATAAAATAAGAAAATATATTAAATTATTCGACAAACTAGAATCTAAATTATTTGCTAATGTTTATAATAAAACTCATCAAATTATGAGCACAAATTACTATTTTAATTATAGAATTATTAATAATTTTGATATTATAAAAACTGATTATGATGTTGATTATATCAATAAACAAAATATGCAAATTGATAAATTAAATAACGAAATAGTTAAATTAGAAAATGATATAATAAATGAAAGAGCAAATATGCAAATTAATTATAATAAATTAAGTAACGATAAGATAAAATTAGAAAATGATATAGTAATTGAAAGAGCAAATATGCAAAATAACTATAATAAATTAGAAAATAACTATAATGAATTACAAAATAAACATAATGCTATTATTAATAGTAAAGGATGGATTTTTTTAGAAAAGTTAAGAAGAATAAAAAAAATATTTAAGAAATAAAGGATATGGTTAAATGAAAAAAGAAAATGCAATAGAAGTAAAAAATATGACTAAAACTTTTAAACTTTTTTATGATAAACCAAGTACTTTAAAGGAAAGATTGGTGTTTTGGAATCATAAAAAAGCAGAATCAAGAACAGTTTTAGATAATATCAATTTAGAAATTAAAAAAGGAGAAACTGTGGCTTTAATTGGAGTTAATGGTAGTGGGAAATCAACGTTATTAAAACTAATGACAAAAATTATTTATCCAACTAAAGGAACACTCCAAACTAATGGTAAATTAACTTCTTTGTTAGAATTAGGAGCCGGATTTCATCCCGATTTTACTGGAAGAGAAAATATTTATTTTAATGCTTCTATCTTTGGTTTAACGAGAAAAGAGATAGATAAAAGATTAAATGATATTATTGAGTTTTCTGAGTTAAAAGAATTTATTGATAATCCTGTTAGAACATATTCAAGTGGTCAATATATGCGTCTTGCTTTTTCTATAGCAATTAATGTTGATGCTGAAATCTTACTTATTGATGAAATTTTAGCTGTGGGGGATCAGCATTTTCAAGATAAGTGTTTTAAAAAGTTAGAAGAATTAAGAGACAGCGATAAAACAATTGTTATAGTGAGTCATGCATTATCATCTATAAAAAAGATTTGCACACGTGGAATTTGGATTAATGAAGGGAAGATTCAAATAGATAATAAAATAGATAAAGTAGTTGATGAATACTTGAAAGTATGTGGATAGGAGGGATAATACTATGAAACTATTTAAAGATTTATATTCTTATCGAGAACTTTTAAAATCAAATGTTAAAAAGGAAATAAGAGGAAAATATAAAGGGTCCTTTTTAGGAATTTTATGGTCTTTTGTTAGTCCACTATTAATGACACTTGTATATGCCATAGTATTCCCATATTTAATGAGAGGTGCTGAATATGAACACTACACAACATTTTTAATAATTGGTATTTTACCTTGGACTTGGTTTACAACTAGTATTGCACAAGGTACTTTTACTGTTATTGGTAATGGACCAATTATAAAAAAAGTATACTTTCCCAGAGAAATATTACCAATATCTGTTGTAACAAGTGGGCTTATTAACTTTTTTATTTCATGTATAATTATGGCTTTATTTTTAATTTTCAGCGGTATAGGTTTTTCTATAAAAATATTATGGTTACCGTTAATAATTTTAGCTCAATATTTATTAACATTAGGTATAATTTTTATTACTAGTGCAATTAATGTCTATATAAGAGACTTGGAATATATAGTAAATTTTATAATTCAGATGTTGTTTTATGGAACTCCTATTTTATATTCCGCAGATATGTTTAATGATGCACCAGAAATAATAAGTACTTTAATTAAGTACAACCCATTGGGTATTATTGTGACTTGTTATAGAGATATTTTATATTGGGGCAATAAGCCACATATATTATCTTTATTAGTAGTGATTATTGGAAGTTTATTGTTATGCATTATTGGTTTAGCAATATTTAGAAAGTTATCTAAAGGTTTTGCAGAAGAAGTTTAAAATTCAGGAGGATGTAATATGAAAAAAAGACAATTAAGTATCATAATTCCTTGTTATAATGTTGAAAAATATATTATTAGTTGCTTGAACTCAATTAAAAAGCAACTAAATAATATAGAGTATGAAATTATTTTAATAAATGATAAATCAACAGATAATAGTATAAAAGTTATAAAAAAATATTTAAAAGACAGTAAAATGAATATTAAACTTCTTGAAAATGAAGAAAATAAAGGTGCAGGATATTCAAGAAATAGAGCATTAAAAGAAACCCAATATAATTATATATCTTTTATTGATGCTGATGATTATTTAGATGATAATTTTTATAGTGAAATGTTTGAAAAATTAGAAAATGATAAAGCTGATGTAGTTGTATCAGATTTTAATATTATTTATGAAGATGGGGCACCATCTGTTATTGCATCTGGATGTGAGGGGAAAATAAATAAAATAAACATGATTAATACTGGTTTTGCAGCTTCTCCTTGTAATAAAATAATAAGAAAAGAATTATTATTAAAATTTCCATTTGCAGAAGGGATAATGAATGAAGATATTGCTAGTATTATTGCTATTTTAGTAAATGCTAAAAAAGTAACTTATACTACTAAAACAAGATATAATTATATTCAACATTCTACTTCAATGCAAAATTCTAAATTATCAATGCAAAGATTTGATATCTTTAGATCAATAGATATTTTAAAGAAAAGAATTAAAAATGATAAAGATTATCAAAAATATATGGATGCTATAAGCTTTCAACAATTATTTTTATTCTTTATTTATGTAATACCTCGAGAAAAGAATTTTTTCAAAAGATGGAAATTCTTAAAATTATTTAGGAAAATGGCCAAAGATTATAACTTAATCGAAAACCAATATGCTAAGGAAAATTTAAAAAGAAGAGGTAAAAAAGCTAAGTTTTATTATACTTTAATATTTAATTTAAATAATAAAGGTTTATCTTTTTTGACTAGTTTAATTATGAGTACTTTTAATATCTATCATAATTTAAAACATAATTCTTTTCTTTCAAAAAAGTTATCTGTTATTAAGCAAAATATAACTTTGGAAGATTTAATTAAATTAGCCAAAAAACAAGCTAGTATGAAAGAGGAAAGTATTAAAGTTTCAGTTGTTATTCCTAATTATAATTATGAAAAGTTTATGTATCATAGATTATATAGTATTTTAAATCAAGATTATAAATTATACGAAATTATTATTTTAGATGATTGTTCTTCTGATAACTCAAGAGAATTAATTGATGATTTAGTTAATAAATTACAAACTTATATTAAGATAACAAAAAATTATAACAAAACCAATAGTGGAACAGCTTTTAAACAATGGAAAAAAGGCTTTGATTTAGTCAAAGGTGACTATGTATGGATAGCGGAAGCTGATGACTATTGTGAGAAGAATATGATATCAAGCTTAGTAAATACTATTAAAAAAGATAAAGATATAGTTTTAAGTTATGTCGATACTTCTTTTATTAATAGTATAGGAGTTAGACAATTAAAAACAATAAAACCAGAAATAGATATACAAAAGAGTGGTCATTGGGATAAAGATTTTATAAATAATGGTCTTGATGAAATAAAGGATTATGCATTCTTAAATTGTACTATTGCTAATGTATCAAGTTGCTTGATTAAAAATAAAGATTATAGTAAAATATTAGATGAATGTGGTAATTACAAGCAAGCAGGAGATTGGTTGTTTTATGTAAGTGTTATGAAACAAGGAAAAATTTCTTTTATTAATAAACCTTTGAATTATTATCGTGTTCATGGTAATAATGTTAGCAGTGTAATGAAAAAAGAAAAACATTTACAAGAAATTTTAAAATTATATAAATTATATATAAAAGAATTTGATTTAACAAAAGAACACAAAAAATTAATGAGAAATAGAATAGAATTTCTTAAAAGTGTGTGGAATATTTAGTAGTATTAATGGAGGTAAAAGATGTTAAAAAAGTGTGATATATTAATACCAGTTTATAATGCCCCAGAGTGGGTAAAATTATGTGTTTATTCTTTAATGATAAATACACCAAAAGAATATATAAATAAAGTATATTTACTTGATGATTGTTCGGATGATTTTACTAAAAATTTGATGAATAATATTAGTAAAAAATATCCTAATTATGTTTCTGTAATATCAAACAAGAATAATTTAGGATTTGTAAAAAATTGTAATAAAGGATTAAAACTTTCTATGGAAGATTCTAATTCTGAATGTGTATTATTATTAAATTCTGATTGCTTAGTTAGCAAAAATACTATTGGAAAATTAATGCAACATATTAATGAAAATAATAAAATTGGCTTGATATGCCCTATCTCTAGTAATGCTGCAAATTTAACTTTAGATTACTTTGATGGATATGATTTTATACAAATGGATCAATTACTTGAAAAGAATTTTAAAGGTAAAAATTTTGATGCTTGTACTGTTGTAGGTAATTGTTTAATGATAACAAAAGAATGTATAGCAAAAACTGGATATTTGGATGAAATATTTGGTATGGGTTATGGAGAGGAAACTGATTACCATTTTAGAGCTTTAAAAAATGGATTTCAAGCAAAAGTAGCAATTGATACTTATGTTTTTCATAAAGCAGAAGCTTCTTTTGGAAATTCAATTGAAAAGCAAGAAAAATTAGATAATAATAGAAAAATATTTTTTGATAGATGGGGAGAAGAATATAATAAGTGTATTATGGAATATGAGAAAAATGACCCCATTGAATATATAAAATCATATTTTAAGAATAAAGATATAAAACCTACAATTAATACTCTTATTTATTTGCCCAATATTGTGCAAAATGCTGGAGGGTGCCATGTAGTTATAGATTTAATTAATTATATGATTATTAATGGATATTCAGCTAATATTTTATATAATGGCATTTATAATTATAAAGAAATAATGTTATTTAAAGCTATTCAAATGGAAAATATTAATGATGTATATTTTAAACAGATAGTATCAACTATTTGGAATTCGATATTTAATGCTTATGATATAGCTAATAGATATAATTTACCATTAACAAATTTTGTACAAGGATATGAAGAGTATTTTGAAAACGGAGGAATATACGGAATAGTTGAATTATCCTATAAATTAGCTGATAATAATTTAACTATATCTAAATATTTACAAAATAAACTAAAAAGTGTTTTCAATTATTCTTCTGATGTTATTAGTAATTCTATTCATCTTGATTTTATAAAAAAAGAAAATTTTAGAAAAAAAATTCGTAATTTTACTATAATTTTAAGAGAAAGCATTATGAAAGGAGATTTTCTTTTATTAGATATTGTTAAAATTTTGGATAATAAGTTTAAAAATATAAAAATCAATATAATTTATATGAATAATTATATTGAATTTCCCAACAGAAATTTAGAAAATAAAAATGAAATCAATTATATAAAAGGACCTTTGGAAAGAAAAAAAATATATAATATTTTACAAGAAACTGATATTTATATTGATGCATCTATAAACGAGGGATTTGGTTTAACAGCATTAGAAGCTATGGCTGGAGGTGCTGTTCCAGTAGTATCTAATTCATTTGGAGTTTTAGAATATATGGAAAACGGTAAAAATGGATTTGTAATTAATGAAGTTAATGATGTTAATAAATACATTGATAAAATAGATGCTTTAATGAATAATAATGAATTATATTTAGAAATGAGAAAAAATGGGAAGAAAACGATTGAAAAATATGACTATGATAATAGAATAAATGATTATATAGAATATTTTAAAAAGAGTGAGAAATTAAAACATACAAAAAAGATTCTTAATAAAAAAGAAAAAACTATTGTTTTTGTAAGAACAGATAAAAATAGTGACAATAATATTAATATCACTAATGAAGTTAATTATACCCCTAATATAAGCAAAAAAAAGAAATTTATAAGAAAAATAAGTCGAATAATACCTAAGTTTATAAAAAATTATATAAAAAAAGTTATTACATTTTTATATAATTGTTACAAACATTAAAATAGTATTTTTGTAAAAAAGTAAAAAATAGTATTATAGTTTACCAACACTATTTTTTAAATAATAAAATTCATACATTAATAAAAAATAATATTTAAATAGCAAAAAAATTTTTTTACTTTTTCATTTCATTCTTAAATTTTCTAAAATCTCCAATAGCTTTCCATCCAATTTTAAATATTTTTGGAATATTAATAGAATTAATTCCTCCTTGACGAGGTTTAAATGATATTTCTTTAAAAATTAACTTTTCCTTATAATGTGAAAAATAAGTAGTCAACATAATATTAGGTAAATTATAATCTGGTTCCAATCTATTTAAATATTTTTTTACAACATTAGTTTTCATTAATCTAAAAGGAGCATTTGCATCTGGGACATCAACTTTAAAGTAAAATTTCAAAAGGAAGCAAACAACTTTTTCTACAAAAGCTCTTTGTTTTCCGTCACCTCTAACTTTACGATGTCCTAATACAACATCGTAGTCATTTTTTAAATTCCAAAACTCTTCAAATTCTTTTGGGTTAGTTTGACCGTCTGAATCTGTTTGAAAAATGTAATCAGCACCTTGTTTTATAGAATAGTCATATAAAGCTATTAACTTGGGTCCATGTTGTTTATTTGTGTTTTCAAGAATTTCTAACATTGGCAATTCTTTTTTTAATTTTTGTAATATATTATGCGTTTTATCAACACTACCACTATCTGCTATTACGAGCTTTGAATTATTATTCATTTTTTCTATTATTGGATACCATTCTCTTACAACATTCTCAATATTATCTTCTTCATTATAAGCAGGCATAACAATATATAAAGTACTTTCTTTTTTTGTTTTCATATTTTTCCTTCTCTCTATTATAGTAATTGTAAAATTATTTTTAAAAGTATAAGATTATAAAAATAATACAAATAATTATATCTTTATTTTAACATTTTCATAAACACATATTCAAGAACTTTTTTGCTTAATTGTAATATATTTAATGTAAAATTTGGCGAAAAAATTTATTTTTAATAGAATAAGTGCTATAATAATGCTATATTTATAGTTACAATTATTATTTAAATAACATAATAAGGACGTGAAAAAAATGAAAAATAAGAATATCAAAAATAACAAAGAAAGAAGATTATTGATTCCTTTAATAATTGTTATTGTTTTAATTTTATTTGTTAGTTTATTTGCTTTTAGAAATAAATTAACATATCTAGAATTTACTACAATAAATGAAAAGAGTGAAAAGTATATTGAATTAAATAAGCCAGGACAAGAAATAGTTCAAGAGGTAATTATGCCTTATGATATAATGGCAGGTTTTTCTATTAAAATTAATACTTTTGCTAGAGATAATAACTCTGAATGGGAAATATTTATAAAAGATAAAGAAAATGAAAAAATTGTATATAAAAATCATTTTAATGCAAGTTTAATTATTGATAATGAATATTACTATATTAAATTTAATAAAAATATTAAGTTGAATAAGAATAAGGTTTATGAAATACATATTACTCCAAAATCTGTTAATGATAAAACTAGTATTGCATTTTATAGTTCAGATACAAAAGAAGATAAAAATGAATCCGAAACTTTATTTATTAATGGTGTAGCACATAATGAATTATTATGTTTAAAAATATATGGGGGAGATGCTGATTATTGGTGGACTGGTTTTACGATATTTTTAGCTATATTAATATGTTTATTTCTTATAAGACTTTATTTAGTAAAAAAGAAAGGAATTGATCCAAAAAATGATGTAATATTACAAAGTATGTTTATAGGATTTTTAATATTCATTTTACTTAGTCCTTTTGCATATGCCGAAACATTTACTGATGAATCTGATAATATTCGAGGAGGTATGATTGTTGCTAAAGGTGGAGTTATATACAAAGATTATGTAACTCAACATACACCTATAACATATTATTTATGCGGTATTTTTGCTTTATTAGGATCTACATCAGTTCAGCAATTTAGATTATTATATTATGTTTTTTTAGCAATTGTTTGGGCTTTATTATATTTAAGACATAAAGATTTCTTTGGTGAAAGAAAAATGCTAATACTCTCAATATTAGAATGCATATTTATTCCTACAGTAGTTTCTTTATTTGGAATTCAAATTTTATCAGATGGAATTCAAGGTATTTGTATGGTTTCTTTATTACTTGAATTTATAAGATATTATAAAGACAAAAAATTAGATTTTGTAAGAGCAATTATTATTTCTATATGTATTTGGGGTAGTTTTGGATCGGCTTTTGTTAGCGCATATGCATTAATATGGATAGTTATAGTATTTGTTTTCATAGAAATAAAAGATTGGTTAAAAACAAAATTTTCTATAAAAAAAATGATTGGTAGATACTGGAAATTATTAATTGCATTAATAGTACCATTATTTTGCTCTATTATTTATTTTAGTATGAATCATTCATTAGGGCGTGCATTTAAACAATTTTATTTATTTAATAGAGAAGTATACCCTAAATATATTGCTGGTATGGGGGAAAAAATTATTCAACCATTTATAAATGCCATTCAAAATTTTTATAATATTATTGCTAATAATATTAATTCTATTATAACTGCCCAAGCTACTAATACAATTATTGTACAATTATTAATTATGTCATTGGCAGTTATAGCAATTTTTTTACTTATAAAAGACAAAAGAAAAACAGAAGCTTTTACGTTATTTATTGTAATGTGTTGTTCAGCAACAAGAGATTATGGCTTTCATGGTTTAGCTGCTTGGTATATTGCTATTATGATAATCGCATTATTTTATGATAAAATACTTAATTATATACAAAGAATTGGAAAACCTTTATTAGGTATAATTATCATTTTTATGACAAGTACTTATGTAGTATCAATTGGAAATAATCTTTTATATAAGCAAAGTGCTATTTCAGAACTTGAAAGCAAAGTTATAGAAATTACAGAACCAGGAGAAACTATATTTTTAGATGCATATACATGTGATAGTTTATATTTCTTATATAAAGATAGATATCCAGTAAATAGAGCAATATATATGTTGCCTTGGTATATGGATTGGTATGAGCAAGATGCAATTGATGATTTGTTAACAAATGAACCTAATATTGTAATTTATAATGAAGAACGAGATACTTGGGGTTATACGCATTATGCTAACGCATTTGCATCAGTACTTAAAAGTGAATATTCCCAAATTTCTTCTAATCAAGAAGATGGATGGAAAAATTATGTGTGGATAAAAAATCAATAATATTAATTAAAAAAGTTAGGAGTAAAATTATGAAATATGATTATTTAATTGTCGGTGCTGGTTTATTCGGAGCAACATTTGCTAATTTAGCAAAAAAGAAAGGTAATAAAGTATTGGTTATTGATAAAAGAGATCACATAGCAGGTAATATTTATACTGAAAATATAGAAGGAATAAATGTTCATAAATATGGTGCACATATTTTTCATACTGATTATAAAGATGTATGGGATTATGTTAATTCTTTTTCTGAATTTAATCGTTATACTAACAGTCCTATAGCTAGATTTAATGATGAGATATATAATTTACCATTTAATATGAATACTTTTTCGAAAATTTGGAGTGATGTATTTACACCAGAAGATGCTAAAATAAAAATTGAAGAAGAAAAAAAGGAAATGCAAGATATTACACCTAACAATTTAGAGGAACAAGCTATTTCACTAGTAGGAAGAACGATTTATGAAAAACTAATTAAAGGGTATACAGAAAAACAGTGGAATAGAAAATGTAAAGAATTGCCATCCTTTATTATAAAAAGATTACCAGTTAGGTTTACTTATGATAATAATTATTTTAATGATAAATATCAAGGAATTCCAATTGGTGGATACACAAAGTTAGTTGAAAAAATGTTAAACGGGATAGAAATAAGACTTAATACTAATTTTTTTGATAATATAGAAGAATATAAAACTATGGCTAAAAAAATAATTTATACAGGACCTCTTGATGAATATTTTAATTACTCTTTAGGGAAGTTAGAATGGCGTAGTTTAAGATTTGAAAATCAAATTTTAAATGAAGTAAATTACCAAGGTAATGCAGTAGTTAATTATACTGGTCATGAAGTAGAATATACAAGAGTAATTGAACATAAACATTTTGAATTTGATACTACATCACCTAAAACTGTAATTACATATGAGTTTCCTATTGACTTTGAAGATGGTATGGAAAAGTATTATACAATTAACGATGATAAAAATAATGAACTTGCCGAAAAATATCGTGAATTATCAAAAAAGGAAGAAAATGTTATATTTGGAGGTAGATTGGCTGAATATAAATATTATGATATGGATGATGTAATTAAAAGTGCTTTTGAAATAACTAAAAATTTATTTTGATATTAGTTATTAAACTTTGCAATTTACTCTTTAATTAGCTATAATTATTTATAGAAAAGCATGGTGAAATCAATGAGAAAAGAAAATATATTATATGTTGTTATACCTTGTTATAATGAGGAAGCGGTTTTAAAAGAAACAACTAAAAGATTAAGAGAAAAGTTTGATGAGTTATTAAAAAAGAAAGTAATTTCTAAGAAGAGTAAAGTACTATATGTTAATGATGGCTCGAAAGATAAGACTTGGGAACTTATAGAAGAAATTAATAAAAAAGATAATACTTTTACAGGTATTTCTTTATCAAGAAATAGAGGACATCAAAATGCTTTGGTAGCTGGACTTTTAACTGCTAAAGAATATGCGGATGTTGTAGTATCAATGGATGCTGATTTACAAGATGATATTAATGCTATAGATGAAATGTTAGAAAAATATTTAAATGGTGCTGATATTGTATATGGAGTTAGAAATAAAAGAGATAAAGACACATTCTTTAAAAGAGTTACAGCAGAAGGTTTTTATAAATTTATGAAACTTATGGGTGTTGATATAGTTTTTAATCATGCTGATTATAGATTAACTAGTAAAAGAGTATTAGATGAATTTAGTGGATTTAAAGAAGTTAATTTATTTTTAAGAGGAATATTTCCTTTAATTGGTTTTAAAGAAGATATTGTTTATTATGAAAGAGCCGAAAGATTTGCTGGAGTTAGTAAGTATCCTTTAAAAAAGATGTTAAATTTTGCATGGGATGGAATTACTTCTTTTAGTGTTAAACCATTAAGATTTATTTGTGGATTAGGGTTTATAATTTTATTTATAAGCATTTTAATTATGGTCTATTCGTTAATTCAAAAAGTTTTTGGAAATACTGTTGATGGATGGACTTTCTTAACTATATCTATATGGTTTATAGGAGGACTTCAAATGATATCTATAGGGATAATTGGGGAGTATATTGGGAAGATTTATAATGAAACAAAAGAAAGACCTCGCTATATTATTGAAAAGGATTTGTTAAAGTAATTAGAATAGATGAGTTAAATAATTTTTAGAAATATTTTAATTATAGGTGTTTTTTGATAATTAAAACTATTTGAAAAGTGCACATTAAAATACTTGAAAAGTGTATATCAAATTATTTGAAAAGTGCACATTAAAATACTTGAAAAGTGTTCAATGATATTGTAAAATATTATTGAAAGTGAGTTTATAATATGCAAAGAGAAAATTATAAAAAACGATTGGTAGATGATAAATTAGAAAGGTATTTGAAAACTTTTGGTGCTGTCTGCATAGAAGGCCCTAAATGGTGTGGAAAAACTTGGACAGGTGAATATCATTCTAAAAGTGTAACGTATTTAACTGAAAAGGATATTAGAAATCTAGCTAAAGTTAATCCTAAATATATATTTCTTGAAGAAAATCCTCAGTTAATTGACGAATGGCAATTGTCACCTAACATTTGGGATTCAGTTAGACATGAATGTGATGCTGATAGCCAAAAAGGTAAATTTATATTAACGGGGTCAACATCATTATTAAAAGAGGATGATGAAGATGAAGTTTTTCATTCTGGAGCTGGAAGAATTGCTACGTTAAAAATGTATCCTATGAGTCTTTATGAATCAGGCAATTCAACTAAAATTATTTCTATACAAGATATGATAAATGGAGTTGATATTGCAAAAAGTGTTAAAAAAAATGATTTACCTGAAATAGCAGAGTTTTTAATAAAAGGCGGATGGCCAGCTAATATTGATACAGATAAGGAAGATATTGGATTAATACCTAAACAGTATATACAGTCTATTTTAAAGAAAGATATACATGAAAGAAAAGATAAAAAAAGAGATGAATTGAAAATGGAAATGCTTCTTAAATCTTTGGCTAGAAACGAAACTACAATAGCAGGAATAAAAACTATTGTAAAAGATATAGAAGAATATGAAACAGGAGAAGATATATTAAAAAGTAGAACAACAGTAGATGATTATCTTGATGTATTATCTAATTTATACTTAATAGAAAATCAATCTGCTTTCGATTTGAATTATCGCTCTTCAAAAAGAGTAGGAAAAACACCAAAAAGACATTTTGTTGATCCTTCTTTAGCTTGTGCATTACTAAATTTAAGTGTTGATAAACTTCTTTTAGATCATAATACTTTTGGTTTTTTATTTGAAGCATTAGTAGAAAGAGATTTGAGGATTTATATGGATTATTTAGGAGGACATTTATATCATTTTAGAGATAATCAATCTAATGATGAGGTTGATGCAATACTAGAATTTGAAGATGGCGAATATGCAGCTATAGAAATTAAATTAACTTATAATTTAGAGCAAGAAGCAGTTGAGAGTTTAGAAAAATTTTATGAAAATGTTAAGAAGAAACCAAAATTTATGGCTATAATATTTGGAGAATATGGAGCAGTGTGTAAGAATGGTAATCCAGCCATATATAAATTACCAGTAACAGCTTTAAAGCCAAGATAATAGAAATAATATGCAAAAGATATTTAGTAATATTGTCGATGGATAGACTTTCTTAACTATATCTATTGGTTTGTAGGAAATCTTCAAATGATATCTATAGGGATAATTGGGGAGTATATTGGGAAGATTTATAATGAAACAAAGTAAAGACCTTGTTATATTATTGAAAAGGATTTGTTAAAGTAATTAAAAGAGATGTGTTAAATAATTTTTGGAAATATTTTAGTTATAGGTGTTTTTTATAATTAAATCTATTGGAAAAGTGTATATTAAATCACTTGAAAAGTGCACATTAAATATCTTGAAAAGTGTTCAAATTGTGGAATAAAAAATGAAAGTGGACATGAGATAGCAATTGATAGTTATAAAGAAAAAATATTAGAATATTGTGAACAGCCTAAAACGTCAAAAGAGATTAGAGAATATTTGAATATTAATTATAGACAATACGTTTCAACAAATTTAATTAGTCCTTTAATAAGTGAAGGAAAACTGAATTATATCAATAAGGAAAATATAAAATCAAAAAATCAAAAATATATAACAGTAAAAAATGTTTAATAAAAAAATATTGGAACAGATACTAATTCTATTTGGAAATCAAAGTTAACTTTGCAGAAAAGAAATATATTGAAACAAAAAAATTTAAGGAGAAAATAAAAATGAATATAAGAACTAGACTAAATAAAATAATAATAAGTTTTACGTTATTTTTAACAATATTTTTGTTTTTAAATATTTTTATTAGCTCTTTTTTCTATCCTTCAAATGTATTCTATGAAGAAAATAATTTTATAAGTTTAATTCTTGCTTTTTTACTTATTTTAATATTATATTTTATGTATAAAAGATTTATATATAAAAAAAGTGATATTTCTAAAAAATATGAGATTATAATTTTAATAATTTTATTTTTCTTTCTTTTATTAGTTGAATTATTTGTCTTAAAAAATTTATCGGTAAATCCTGGTTGGGATTTTGGTGTTGTTTTTAAAAATGCAGAGACATACGTTTTAACAGGTATAAGGGATAAAACTTATTATCCAAGTTATTTTGAGTATTTTCCTAATAATATTATGTTATTTGTGTTGTTAGTAATATTTATTAAAGGTGGAGCATTTATTGGTCTTTCAGCTTTAAATTCTGCATGGCTAATGAATTTGTTATTTATTAATTTATCTTATATAATGCTTTATTTAACCTTAAGAAAAAAGTTTGGAAATAGAACCGCTATATTTGGATTAGTTATATCTTTTTTCTTTATTGCTCCAATTTTATATTCTTCCATTTTTTATTCTGACACTCTTTCGATGTTTGTTGGTATAACATTTATATTTTTGTTTTTATATTTGAATAAAGAAAAAACTTTTTGTTTTAGAAATTCCTTAATATTTGTATTATTTGGTATTTTACTATTTTATGGAAAAGAGATTAAAATTACTTCTATTATACCTTTTATTGCTATTGTTATCTATTTACTTTTTTCTTCAAAAAATAAAAAGCTAATTTTAAATTTATTAAGTACTTTAACGGTTTTTATAATTTTATCTTGTATTTTTAAAGTTTGTATTGTAGATAATTCTAAATTTGGTTTTCAAGAGAGTGACTATGGGAAAGTTCCTTATACTCATTGGGTTATGATGGGTGTAGAAGATATTGAGAGGGATAATAGTGGAAGAAATAGCTATGGTGGATATAACATTAGTGATTATAATTTAACGTTACAATTTGATAATGGAAAAGAAGCTGTGAAATTTAATATAGATGAAACTTTAACAAGGATTAAAAAAATGGGTGCTGTAGGATATTATAAATATCTAAATAAAAAAGCAGTTAATGCTTGGACTGATGGACTATATTTAGTTGATGCTAAGCTCGTGATGAATTCTCGCCATGTTGATGATTTTATTTATAATGAGTTGTTACTAAATAAAACAAATAAATATAAATTGATATATTTTTCTCAAAGTATGCAATATTTGTTTATTATATCTTTAGTAATAAGTGCATTTTTAAAATTATTAGACCATTCTGAAAAAATTGATATAGTTAGATTATCCATCGTAGGAATATGTATATTTTTATTGCTTTGGGAAAATAGAAGTAGATATTTATTAAACTTTATTCCTTTGTTTGTTTATGTAATATGTGAATTTTATGGGTTATTGGGAAATAAATATTTTAAAAATATAAAAAATTAATATTAAATTTTTATTTTTCCTATTGTTATATCCATGGTATAATTTTAGTAGATAGGATTGATAACATGAAAAAGAATATTACTAAGTATGAAACAATAATTATGTATTTATTCTGTTTACTAATTAGCTTTGTAGCATTACTGTTTACTTCTAAAAATTCTTTTTTGTATCAACTAAATGATTGGATGGATGCTAATGCTTTCTTTACAGTCGGTAAAAGCATGATGAATGGTATCGTTCCATATAAAGATATCTTTGAACAAAAAGGTTTGTTTTTATATTTTATTTATGGAATTGGATATTTAATTAGCCATAAATCTTTTTATGGTGTTTTTATAATTGAAGTATTATTCTTTAGTGTCTTTTTATTCTTTGTCTTTAAACTTGTTAAAATGTTACTTAATAAAAATTATGGCTATTTTATTATTCCTTTAGTAGCTATTTTAATTATGACTTGTAAAGCTTTTGTTCATGGAGGGAGGGCCGAAGAATTTTGTTTGCCTTTTTTTAGTATTGTTTTATATGAATTTTTTAAATACTATAAAAATAATTATTTAAAAAATAAAGAATTTCTAATATGTGGTTTATGTGCTGGTTTTGTTTTAATGACAAAATATACTATGCTTGGATTCTTTATGGGTTTTATGTTATCGATAATTGTTAGTAACTTATACCATAAAAATATAAAAAATTGTATTATTTATTCTACTTATTTTCTTTTAGGAATGCTAATACCTTTTATTATTTCTTTAATCTATTTAGCTTTTAATAATGCAATAAACTCTTTCTTTGAAGTTTATTTCTATACTAATATGACTGCTTACACAAAAGATACTTCTAACTTATTTGTAACAATTATGAGAGGTATTTTTGGACTTTTAATTAGTAATGGTGGCATATTATTCCTATTAATTATTTTATTACCATACTTTGTAAGCAAACTAAACATTAAATCCGAAAATAAAGTCGGCTTAATTGTTATGCTAATACTTACAACTTTCTTTATTTTCTATGGCCTAGTCTTCTATTCTTACTATATATTACCAATATTTATCTTTATTATTGTCTCTATAATTAGTTTATTTGAAATATTAACAAAGAAAATAGATAAAATAAAATTTAAAAAAGTTATAACAGTAGTTTTTATTTTCTTAACACCACTATTATGTTATTCTTTGGCTAATTATCGTACTGATATAGGAAAAAGTGAAAGTGATTTTATTCAATATGAATATGCCAAGATAATAAATAAAGAAAAAGAACCTACTTTAGTTAATATGGGCTATTTAGATATGGGACTTTTTACAACTAGTGGAATTGTTCCAAGTACTTACTTTTTTGAACAGCAAAATTTTTCTTACGAAAAGTTTCCCGATAACATTGATGCTTTCCATGAATATATAGCTTTAGAAAAAACAACATTCATTTTATTTAGTACAAGAGAAGATTTATCATTTATCGAAAGTGAATATGGAAGAATATTTGATAACTATGAACTAATTAGAGATGATACGCAGGAGGTTGAAGGAAATACTTATAATATGTTTTTGTTCAAAGTAAAAGGTGATTGATTATGAAGAAAAAGAAAGTCTTATTCGTCTCTTCAATAGGAGGACACTTAACACAAATGCTCCAATTAAAAAGCATTTTTAATGATTATAATTATGTCTTAATAACTGAAAAAAGTGAAGTAACTATTAATCTAAAAGAGAAATATAATGTAAGATATTACATGTATTGTAACAAAAAGAATTTTATTAAATATTTCTTGATTAATGTTATTAATGCCTTTCACAGTGTTTTTACTTTCTTTAAAGAATGGCCAAGTGTTATTGTAACGACGGGAGCTAATACAGCAATTCCTTTGTGTTATTTAGGAAGAATATTTGGAAAGAAAGTAATATTTATTGAATCTTTTGCGAAAAGAAATGGGAAAACACTAGCTGGACGTCTTGCATATCCTGTGGCAACAACATTTATAGTTCAGTGGAAAAGTATGTTAGAATATTATCCAAAAGCAAAATACTTTGGAGGGATTTATTAATGGTTTTAGTTACACTTGGGACACAAACACAAAAGTTTGAAAGATTATTAAAAAAAGTTGAAGAAAGTTCTTTAAATGATGAAATAATTGTTCAAGCAGGAGGAACAAAAGATTATAAAAGCAAAAAAATGCAAATAATAGAGTTTATTAACTATGAAGAAATGAGTAAGTTAATAGAAAAAGCTGATTTTATCATAACTCATGGCGGAACAGGAAGCATTTTAATGCCTTTACAAAAAAATAAAAAAGTAATCGCTTGTGCAAGACTTGAAAAATATGGTGAACATATTAATGACCATCAAAAGGAACTCGTTAGTATTTTTGCGGAAGATGGTTACATCTTGGAACTTCATGAAAATGAAAAACTAGATGATGTATTAAAAAAATTAAAAAATTGGCAACCAAAAAAGTATGTCAGTAATACAGAAAATTTTATTAAAAATTTAAAAGAAGAAATAGATAGGAAGTAGAATATGCAAAAAATATGGAATTTATATCATAAATATGAAGAAATTATAAATTATATAATTGTTGGGGGATTAACTACTTTAGTTAATTTAGTTGTTAAATATGGACTTTTGTTTACGGTTCTTAAAGCAGAAGATGCTTTTGAGCTACAAGTAGCTATAATTATTTCTTGGATAGCTGCAGTAAGCTTTGCTTATGTAACGAATAGAATTTTTGTCTTTAAAAGTAAAAATAAAAATATTTTCAAAGAAGTAGTAAGTTTCTTTGGGGCAAGAGTAGCAACTTTATTAATGGAAATGTTTATTATGTGGTTCTTTATTACTTTGTTAAAGTTAAACACTGATTTTTATGTCCTTATCTTTACCTTTATTACGCAAGTCTTAATAATGGTAGGTAACTATATATTAAGTAAGGTATTTGTCTTTAAAAAGTAATAGTAAAATATTAGTTGCAAAGAATTAATATTTTTTTATTTTGTTAATAACGTTAAATATTATAAAAAGTTAAAAAATCCTTGACATTGTTCTTAATTCGGAATAATATATAAAAAGGTGATGAAGATGGAATATTTATCAGTAAAACAAGCATCAGAGTTATGGAATATAAGTGAAAGAAGAATAGTAAAACTATTAAACGAAAATAGAATTCCAGGCGCAATTCGAAATGGTCGGTATTGGAATATCCCTATTGATGCTCATAAACCTTTAGACAAAAGAAATACATTTATTAAAAATGCTCAAGAAAAGAAAGTTGTTGTTATAGCTGGAATTAATTCTGATATTGGCAAGGAATTATGTAATATATTATTAAATTCAGGATATAAAATTATTGGTTTATATCAAAAAGGGAGCAATTTTAAAGACGTTATTAAACATCAGGATATTGTTTTAAAAGAAGTAGATTATTTTGATAGACAAAACTTACTTAATACTGTTCAAGAGATTCAAGAAGATATATTTGGCTTTGTTTTTATGGAAATTTATTTTCATTTGGAAGATTCTTTTAATTTTGATTACGATAAATTTGAAGATAGTTATAGGGTCAATGTCTTTGCGGCTAACTTATTAGTAAGAGAGTTAGTTAAAAAGATGAATTATGATTCTAGTATTGTTATGGTTAGTAGTATTGAAGCTTATCGTGGCTCATTTGGGGCATCAGCTTATGCATCTGCTCAAGCAGCTAAAGTAAATTTAGTTCAAACATTTGCTAATATTTTTACAGAAATGTATGGTATACGAATTAATTCTGTTATGGCAGGATGGATAGGCGGAGTAATGGAAAGTGATGATTCTTTTAATAAAGCTACAGAATCAATTCCTATGAAACGACTTGGAAATCCTATAGAAATAGCAGATGATATATATTTAATGTTAACAAGACATAAATATACAAATGGTAGTTCTTTAGTTTCTGATGGTGGATATTTATCGATGGATTCACAATCAAGAACTGAAGATTTAGATTCAGGTAAATTTTATAAGATTTTGGATAAATTTTTTAATGAAACTAAAAAAGGATCTAAAATGTGGATTATTTCAACTATGATGGAAAATGAGTGGAATGAAGACCCAGCGGAACGTAGATTTATTCAAAGCAACTTTGATGCTGCAGCACGTGGTGTTGAAATTGAAAGAATATTTATATTTAATCAAAGTGATTCCAAAAAATTTAAGAATAATCCTTATATTAAAAGATATTTGGCAAGTGATAAGATTATAACGAAGTTTGTGGATTTAGAACAATTAAAAAAAGAAAATCCTAAACTTTTAGATATTATTAAAAATGGTTGGATTGGAATTGATGACTATGCTTTATTAGTCGATTTGCCAAGTGATGGAACCTCTCGTGGATATGTAACTCTAAATAAATTAGAAATTAGGAAGGCAAAAAAGTGTTTTGAAGAATTACAAAAATTAACAAAAATGTTAAAAGATGTAATTAAATAAAAATTTTATAGATTTTTAAATATCCTTGTCTTTACTTTTATTACGCAAGTCTTAATCATGGTTGGTAATTATATATTAAGTAAGCTTTTTGTTTTTAAAAAGTAAAATAGTAAAATATTAGTTGCAAAGAATTAATATTTTTTTATACTAGTCTTAGATTTGATGGATATGAAAGAGAATAAAAAGGAAAACTTTACTAATGAAATTAGTGAAAAAGATTGGGATATATTATTTAAATTTAATAAAGTATTAGAGATAAATGCCAATAAATATGGTAAAGAAAATGCCATGTTAACCTTTATGGAGTATTTTGATAATGGCAGAACAGAAATATTTACAAGAGAAGATAATTCAAGAACTTTAATTGAAGAATTGGATAAAGATAAGGTTTATGAATTATTAAAAACTATTTTTGCTATTGATAGTGTAAAAGAGCTATTAGAAAGTGCTTTTGAGTTTATCATGGAAGAAAAGAAGAATGCTTTAAATAATGCTTCTATAATTACTTATGATAAGTATGAAAGAGAAAAAGGAATTGGCAAAGCGCAAGTTATAGGAGCTTTAAAAAAGTTATGGGAAAGTGATAACTACAATTTATTTTCTAATGAGCATAATCTAAGAGAAGAATTAAAAAGAGTAGTATCAAGTAATGACTTAATTTTATTAATGGGTTATATTTTAAATGATCGTGAGTTGCTAGAAAAGGGTAATAGTATCAAAGATCAAATTTCTATGGAAAAAGTAATATCCAAGTATGTTTATGAAATAGAGAAGAAAATAAATGAATTAAGGTCTTAAAAATCTTTTTTTCTTTGTCAAAAAGTGTATAATTTAGTCCTAAAATCTATAAACTATAAATAAAGTTCATTATAATAATTATAGGTGGAATTTATGGGAAAAACATATACTTTACAAAGAAGAGGAAGTCGCCATAAAAGTATCAAGAAAAACAACTATGAGTTTTTAGCTTTTTTGTATGGTGTTTCTTTAAGTGTCACAACAGCAACTTTAGGAGTGATTACTATTTATTCTCCAAGCTTTCTTAAAAATAACGACTTAGAAAAACAAGAGATCGTTAAAGTAAAGATGCAAGAAAATTTAACTAGTGATGAAATAGATTATTATGCTAATAAAGCTCGTGATTACTATTTAAATATCGAAGAAGGTCGTTTGGAAATGATCAGTGGAGAAGCATTTATTTGTTCTAGTACTAATCAAGAAATAGAAAAACAAAAAGAGACTTTTGAAGAAAAAACGATAAAGAAATATTGTAATATTTACCAAGTTGATTATGATATAGTTTATAAAAAATTAGCCGAATTAACTGATAACTTTACAAGTGAAGAATATTTAAATGGTACTATACCTGGAATTACATTGAAAGGGGAAAGTGTTAATCTTACAAATCCTGAAACTTTATTACTTGTAGCTGTTAGGTGTTGTAAACAAACTCCCGAAGCTGTAGATCTTTCTTTTGTCAGTATTGAAGACTATTATGTTACTGATGAGACTATTTTAGATCAAATTAGATATTATTCTGACCTTTTTCAAGTTGATAAAAAAATGACTTATGCTATTTTAAAAAGTGAGTGTAGTTTTGAAAGTGACTTTACTTCCAAAACTAATAATCTTGCTAGTATTAAATTTGAAGGTGAATTTGCTACTTTTGATAATGATACACAAAGTATAATTGAGTTATGTACAGAACTTTATAAATATAATAAGATGGGTTTATATTCTATTGAAGAGATAGCTCCCTATTATGCTCCTTTAGAAGATAATAACGAGAATTGGATACCTAATGTTATTGATTGTTATAAGGAAGCCGAAAATATTTTTAGTGAAAATGCCGTATTAGCTAGTAATAAACTATAGATAAATAGTAGTCTTTGTAATATAATTAAAATATCAAGAAAGTGTGATATTATGAAAAAAATAGTAGATGGAAATAGTGCTTGTGCAGAAGTGGCTTATTTATTTAGTGAAATATGCTCAATCTATCCAATAACTCCTTCTAGTCCGATGGCTAGTAATATTGATATATTAACTCATACAGAAAAAAAGAATCTATTTAATGAGAAAGTTAGTGTTATAGAAATGCAAAGTGAAGCTGGTGCTGCTGGAACGCTACATGGTTCTTTACTTGCAGGAAGTTTATCTTCAACATTCACAGCTAGTCAAGGACTTTTATTAATGCTTCCAAACATGTATAAAATAGCAGGAGAAATGTTACCAGCTGTTATCCATGTCGCTTCAAGAACTATTGCTACTCATGCCCTATCTATTTTTGGCGACCACAGTGATATCTATGCGGCTTTAAAAACAGGTTTTTGTATTCTTTCATCTACTAACGTAACTGATGCTTACTACTTAGCAATTGTAAGTCATTTGTCAGCTATAGCAGGTAGTTTACCTTTTATACATTTCTTTGATGGTTTTAGGACAAGCCATGAAGTAAATACAATAGAAACAATAGATGAAAAAGCAATATTACAACTTATTAACTATGATAAAATCTATGAATTTAAGAAAAGAGCTTTAAATATTGGCAAAAAAATGCAAAAAGGTCTAGCTGAAAACGAGGACATCTATTTTCAATCAGTTGAAGCAAGGAATACGGCCTATTTAGAAATGCCTGCAATTGTAAGCAGTTACATGCAAAAAATTAATGAAATAGCAGGTACTAACTACAAACCATTTAATTACTATGGAGCAGTTGATGCTCTTCATGTTATAGTTGCTATGGGAAGTGTTTGTGATACAATTAAGTTAGTTGTTGATGACTTAAATAAAAATGGTCATAAACTAGGATTAGTTGAAGTTCATTTATATCGTCCATTTAGTGCTACTTACTTAGCGAATGCCATTCCTAGTACAGTTAAAAATATTGCTGTATTAGACCGAGTTAAAGAAGCAGGAAGTAATGGAGAACAACTATATTTAGATGTTTTAAGTGCCTTAAAAGATAAAGATATTAATATTGTTGGAGGTAGATTCGGTCTTTCTAGTAAAAATACAACTCCAAGTGATATATATTCTGTTTATATGATGTTAGAAAATACCTTAAAAAATAATTTTACAATTGGTATTGTTGATGATATAACTAACTTGAGTTTAGCAAAATACGACTATAATTTAGAACTAGATGCCAAAGAAATATTAATTTATGGTTTTGGTTCAGATGGTATGGTTAGTGCTAGTAAAGAGATTTTAAAACTAGTTGGTGAAAATAACGATTACTATGTTCAAGGTTATAATGAGTATGATTCAAAAAAAAGTGGCGGAGTAACAATCTGTAATTTAAGAATAGCTAATAAAAAGATTAATGCTCCTTACTATGTTACTAATCCTAATATTATTGTTATTACCAAAGATGAATACTTATTTAAATATGATATGGTAGATAAAATAAGGGAAAACGGAATAATTTTATTAAATACAATGAAAAAAAGTGAAGAGATTGATTCTTTTTTACCTAATAGTGTTAAGAAGATTATTCAAAAAAGAAATGCTAAATTATATGTGATTGATGCCTCTAAAATTGCTAATGATTGTGGTATCAAAGGAAAAATTAGTAAGATTATGGAAATAGTTATTTTACGTCTTTTAGAAATACCGAATGCCACTACTTTATTAGAAGAAAATATAACTAAAACATTCATTACTAAAGGGCAAGATATCGTTAATGCTAACCTTAATGCTATTAAAGAAGCATTAAATAGTGTTATGGCTGTTAATGGGTTAACTGTAGAAGATAAAGACGATGAGGTAAATATTTGTACTCCAATAGAAATGATTAACAAAAGAAAAGGAGATTTATTAAAAGTAAGTGATTTAATGCCTTATAAAGATGGTACTTTTGTGGGAGGATTAGCTAGTAGGGAAAAGCGAAAAGTTAGTACTTATGTGCCGAAATGGAATAGTGATAATTGTATTCAATGTGGTATGTGTTCCCTAGTCTGCCCTCATGCGGTGATTCGTCCATTTGCTGTTAAAGATTCTAAAAATGCTGTCGCAATGATTAGTAATGGGGACTACAAATTTGAGATTGTTGTATCCGAAGCTGATTGTACAAGTTGTGGTTTATGTATTAACACTTGTCCTGGGAAAAACGGGGAAAAGGCCCTAGCTTTTGGATTATATGATGAAATGGCTCAAAAAAGAGCTGATGAATTATTTAATAATTATCAAAATCCTCGTATATTTGATAAATTTACCATTAAAGGAAGTCAATTTATTAAACCTAAATTTGAATTTAGTGGTGCTTGTGGTGGCTGTGGTGAAACACCTTACATTAAGTTATTAACACAACTATTTGGGGATGAATTAGTAATTGCTAATGCAACAGGTTGCTCCTCTATTTATGGAGGAAGTTGTCCATCAACACCATATACTATTCCTTGGGCTAATTCCTTATTTGAAGATAATGCTGAGTTTGGTTATGGTCTTTATCTTTCTTATCAAAAGAATCGTGAACGAGTTAAAAGTGTTATGGAGCAAAGTAGGGATTCTGTTCGAGGAGATGTTTTAGCTTTATATAACGAGTGGCTTTCTAATATGGAAAACTTTAATAAGACACTAGAAATTAAAAATAGTTTAAAAGATAAAGAAATTCCTGTTGAGTTAAAGAAACTCCTTGACTATGTTCCATCAAGAAGTGTTTGGATGATTGGAGGGGATGGTTGGGCTTATGACATTGGTTTTGGAGGAATTGACCATGTTTTATCAAGTAATGCTAATGTTAATATCTTAGTTTTAGATACAGAAGTGTATTCGAACACGGGTGGTCAAGCTAGTAAGAGTAGCCATTTTGGTCAAGTAGCAGGATTTGCTGATTTTGGAAAGAATACTTATAAAAAAGATTTATTTAAAATGGCAATGAATTACCCTAATTGTTATGTAGCTAATGTTTCTTTTGGAGCTAATTTTATGCAAACAATTAAAGCTTTTAAAGAAGCGAAAGAGCATGTGGGGCCATCAATTATTATCGCTTATTCACCTTGTTTAGAACACGGAATAAAAGGCGGATTAGGTAATAGTGTTAATGAAGAAAAGATGGCTGTTGATGTTGGATATACGACTCTTTTAAGGTATGTACCTGAAGAAGATAAATTATATATCGATAGTAAGGAACCTGATTTTACAAAGTATGAAGAATTTTTAAGTAATGAAGTTAGGTATAAGTCTTTACAAGTTAAAGATAGTAAGTTAGCTGAAGAAATGTTAAAAGTTAATAAAGAAGAAGCTATAAAAAGATATCAGTCTTATCAAAAATTAGCCAAAGAAAAAAGTAATTAAGTAAGGATTAATAAATGTCTTTGCTTAATTTTTTTGTTATAATTACATTATATAGGAGGCTTTATGAAATACAAAATAATTAAACAAAAACCTTATTGTTGTGTTGGTGCTTGTTTGGAAATGATTTTAAATAGAAGAAAAATTACTAATAATGGTCAAGTGGAAATAGCTTGTGAATTAGGTCTTATTGTTCCACCATCATATAAAGAAATATATCCAAATGCTTTGATTGGTGATAAGCCAAATGCTGGATATGGAACTCAAATACAGAAAGAAGAATATTCATTAAATAACTATTTTAAAAATAATAATTTTCCTTTAGTAATGGAATATTTCTTTATTACTTCTGTTTCTAAAGCCAAAAGATTTCTTTTAGATAATTCTTGTGATGATATCATAATTTGTTTATATGGAGAGATATTATACGATGATAAAGAATCAACTTGGGGACATATGGTTTTATTTGATAATATTCTAAATGACATAGTAACTATTGTTGATTCACATAAAAATAGGTACATAAGAATACCTATAAATAAATTAGTTTTAGCAATTAAAGTTCATGGAAAAGAAAATGGAGCAGGATTTTACTTAATTAAATAGAAAAATACTAGTTTTTCTTTTCTTCACTTTCTTTTTTCTTATCCTTAACTAAAACTTTTCTCTTAATATTTTTATTGATTTTTGTACTTCTTTTTTTTATTCTCTTCAGCCTGTTTTCTTTATTTACATATTTTATATAATTAGATTTTAATTTCGTTTCCATTTTATTAATACTTTTATTAAAATCTTCATCATATTTGAGTTTGGGATATTTATCAACATACTTTTCTTTTATTTCTCTAACTTTAATTAAATTATCTTCTGTTAGGGAAATAGAGTTGCTTAAAGCCTCACTTGCTTTCATAAGAGGAGAAATATTTACAGGTCTAAAACTAGCTTCTTTTCTTTCATATAAAGAGTTAATAATTCCTAAATGGTTATGCAAAAAAATACCTGTTGTAAAATATAAAAAATATTTATTTCTAATAAAAGGAAGAGATACTAAAAAAGATGGTTCTAAAACTTTAGCGGCTTTTCTTAATTTAACTTTTAATAATTCTTTTTCTAATTTTTTAATCTCTTCTTCGGTTTTGT
This sequence comes from uncultured Erysipelotrichaceae bacterium, assembly GCA_948442015.1. Classification (GTDB taxonomy): domain Bacteria; phylum Bacillota_I; class Bacilli_A; order RF39; family UBA660; genus CAOJBM01. Next base: position 14,223 of record CAOJRP010000008.1, on the reverse strand, counting down.
TGTTTAAATCATCAATTGAACTTAAAGAAAAAGCACTTAAGTCTTTATCGTTTTCACTATAAACTTCTTGCAACAAAGAGTTAACTCTATTTATTTCTTCTAGTTTCATTGTTTCATTTTGAATACTTTCTTCTTTTTTATAATCTTCTTTTTTAGTATTTTCTAAGATTTCTTTTAATTCATGGACATTATTTAATTGCTCATTAATTTTTTCTTGTTCTAGATTATCCAATTTATTAAGTATTTTATAAGTTTCTAGTACACTAGTTAATTCACTAATATTTTCTTCAATGTAGTCATAATCTTCGATAGTTAATTCTTCTTTTTCTAGTAAATCTTTTAATTCTTTAATTTTAAAGGATACCTCATCAATTAACTTTTGAAAGTAATAATTGCTTTCTTTTTCTTCTTTTTTAGTTTCTTCCTTTACTTCTTGTTTTTCTTCATTTTTTGTTTTTTCAACTTTCATTTGTATGTCTTCATTTTGAAGATTTTCTTCTGTTGGTTCTTTCTTCGTTTCTAAAACTTTAATTTCTTCTTCAGTTTCTTTTTGTAATATTGTTTCTTGTAATTTCTCTTGTTCAATAATAATCGTTTCAATATCTACATCTTTATCGATATCTTTTTCTTTATGTGAAATATCTAATGGTGTTTTATTTTCTTCTTGAAAACTTTTTTCTTGAACTTCGCTTTTTTCTAACTCTAATTCTCTCTCTTTCTTTTTATAAATAATTTGAACATCTTTTACAGCGATAACTTTTTCTTCCAAAGAGTCTTTTCTATCTTGTTTAATAAAAGCGACTTGCTCTTCTTTTTGTTCTAGCTGTTTTTCATTAAACCTATTTTTTAATAATTCTTCTTGCTTTATCTTTTCTATTTTTTCTTGTTCTATTTCTAAATTCTTTTTGATTGGTAAAATATCTTTTTTCTTAATTTCTTTCGTAATATTTTTGATGAAAGATGATTCAATTTCACTATTATAAATTAAATAGCCGCTTTTTATTTGTGCATTTATTGTTAGTAGAACGGCTAATTTAATTCTTTCTATTTCTTTAGTTTCTTCTAGTGTAGCATCTTTGATTTTAATACCAGTAATTAGTTCTAAATATTTTTTAAATAGCTTTTTTAATTCTTCGCTAATCTCTTCATTAACTAAAATATTAGTATTTGGTTCTTCTCTTGTTGATGTTGTGTCAAAAAAATTAGTTTCTTTTTTCTTTTCAGGTTTTAGTACTATATCTTTAACTTCTTTCTCCTTATTTAAAAAAGTACTTTTTTTTCTTTTACTTGGTGTTCTAAATAAACTTAAAAAGAAGTCAATAATTGTTATAATAATTAATTTAATATACTTCATTTAATCACCTTCCATAATTATATCATAGAAGCAAAAAAATAGAAGCTGCCCCCTGAGACAGCTTCAAAAAGAATAAAAAGGGGTTGGCTAGTGTGATACTAGCACCAATTCGCCTTTAAGTGAATTGGTAGGTACTATACTAACCGCAAAAGGGATATTTGTCAACAACTTTTTGCAAAAAATTTAAAAAAATTTTAACCTTTCTGTATTTACAAACACTTGTTCATACTATATAATGAAGTAGGAGGACATTTTTATGAACCTAAATGACGTAATGGGAGTTGGAGATAAAACCTTAACATTGTTGCAAAAACTGAATTTATTAACGATTGAGGATTTAATTACTTATTATCCATACCGCTACAATGTATATAAACTTAGTGAACTAAATAATAGTGGAGAAGTACTTGTTGTAAGTGGTATTATTGAAGGAGAGCCGAAAGTAAATTATATTAAAAGAAATTTAAATCGTTTGTCTTTTCGTTTTAATGTTAATGGAATTATTACAAATGTAAGTATTTTTAATCGAGCTTTTTTAAAAAATAATATTAAGATAGGAAGAAGTATTACAGTAGTAGGTAAGTATGATGAGAAGAAAAATACTTTTACAGCTAGTGATATTAAATTTGAAGTTATAAATGGAACGAAAATAGAACCAGTATATCATTTAGTAAATGGGATTAATAATAGTAGTATTCATAAAATAATTAATGAATGTTTAAAAAGTCGTATTGATATTAACGATTATGTTCCAGAATATTTAAAAGAGGAATATAGTTTTATTCCAAAATTAGATGCTATAAAAGAAATTCATAATCCAACGAGTAGTGCTAATTTAAAAAGAAGTAAGTTAAGACTTATTTATGAAGAATTTTTTCTTTTTATGTTTAAAATTAATTATTTAAAATATAAGTATACAAAAAATAGTGAAGGCTTAAAAAGAGATCTTTCTAAAAGTTTGGTCGGAGATTTTATATCGACACTTCCTTTTAGTTTGACTAATGACCAACTAGGAGCTGTGGAAGATATCTATAATGATTTAATAAAAGAGAAAAGAATGAATCGACTTCTATTAGGAGATGTTGGTAGTGGAAAAACAGTTGTTAGTGTCATTGCTATGTATATTAATTATTTAAGTGGATATCAAAGTTCTTTAATGGCTCCGACAGAGATTTTAGCAACTCAACATTATGAAAGTATTAGAGAAATGTTAAAAGATACAAGTGTAAATGTTTCTTTATTAGTTGGTAGCATGAAAAAGAAAGAAAAGGAAGTAGTTTTAAATTCTTTAAAAGAAGGAAAAATAGATATCCTAATAGGAACTCATGCTATTATTAGTGAAGATGTTACTTTTAAAAATTTAGGTTTAGTTGTAACTGATGAACAACATCGTTTTGGTGTTAATCAAAGAAGTAATTTACAAAATAAAGGCGTTATGTGTGACGTATTATATATGAGTGCGACACCTATTCCTAGAACCTATGCTCTCACTATTTATGGGGATATGGATACTTCAATTATTAAAGCTAAGCCAAATGGGAGAAAAGAAATTATTACAGAAGTAAAAAAAGAAAGAGAACTCAAAGATGTTTTAAGAAAAATGTATCAAGAATTAGAAAGTGGCCATCAAGCTTATGTTGTAGCACCTTTAATAGAAGATGAAGATGGAAATACGAAACTAAATGATGTGGTTAAATTAAGAGAAAAGTTTTTACAAGCTTTTAATAATAAATATCGGATAGAAGTATTACATGGAAAGATGAATGCTAGTGATAAAGAAGAAATAATGAATGATTTTAAAGATGGTAAAATTAGTGTTTTAATTAGTACTACAGTTATTGAAGTGGGAATAGATGTTAAGAATTCCACAATGATGGTGGTTTTTAATGCGGAAAGATTTGGTTTAGCTACTCTTCACCAGTTAAGAGGTCGAGTAGGAAGGAATGAACTGCAATCTTATTGTTATTTAATATGTAATAGTGAAATAGAACGTTTAAAGGTAATGGAAGAAAGTAATGATGGTTTCTATATAAGTGAAAAAGACTTTGAATTGCGTGGTCAAGGAGATTTATTTGGAGTGAAACAAAGTGGAGATATGACATTTAAAATAGGTGATTTAAAAAGAGATTATAAAATTTTAATGCAAGCAAAAAGTGATGCTGAAAAGTTTATCGAAGATAATATAGATAGTTTCTTTTTTAACTATCCTTGTTATAAAGAATTACTTAAAAGAATAGATTTTATTGATTAGTAATTGTATAATATAGTTATTAATTTAGAAAAGAGGTAAGTTATGAATTGGAGTGAAATAAAAGAAAAAGCTAAAGACATTTCTTATGATAATATGTGGAATATTTGGAAACCTAGCTTATTTGTTGCTTTAATTACTTTTATTATTGAACTTTTTATTACGCTTATTTTTAAAGAAAGTTCTATAGGTAATATATTTTCTTCTATCCTTACTATAGCATTATTACCAATACAAATAGGGATAGTTCGTTATGTTTTGGAACTTGTTAGAGGAAAAGAAGCTAATATGGATTACTTAAAAGAGTATTATGATAAGATATTAGTAATAATAGTGATTTCTTTATTAGTTGGTATTTTTTCATTTCTAGGTTTAATTTTATTTATTATACCAGGAATTATTATAGCACTTGGTTATTCTATGGTTAATTATATTTTTGCTGATAATAAAGAAATTACAGCTATGGGAGTATTAAGAAGAAGTAAAGAGTTAATGAATGGGTATAAAATGGATTACTTCTTATTTTGTTTAAGTTTTCTTGGATGGATTTTATTAGGAGCACTTACTTTTGGTATTTTATATATTTGGTTATTTCCTTATATAACTGTTGCTCAAGCTGTATATTATGATGAACTTTTAAAATTAAATCAAAATTAATTGACAAAATAGGTTTTTCATTATATGATTTATTTAGCATGATACATGTCATGCTAGATTTCTTGCATACCTCCTTTATGTATGTGAGATAATCAACCAAAACCCCCTGAAGAGGACACGACTTAATGTGTCCTCACTTTTTTTGCCCTAAAATAAAGGGATTTGTGGATTTGATATATCTTTGATGATTGTTTTAGGCGACATCTAGGCGACAATTTATAAAAATAGTGACATCTAGGCGTAGTTAATGTGATTATAGTGGTGTATAATATAGACAATGAAAGGAAACGTGTGTATGGATAATATTGAAATGTTACAAAAGATAATAGATGAATCAGATAATATTGTGTTCTTTGGAGGAGCTGGTGTTTCTACTGAAAGTGGTATTAGAGATTTTCGAGGAGATAATGGTTTATATAAAGATAAGAATAATTATGAGCCAGAGTATCTATTAAGTTCAAAGTGCTTTCATAATGAACCTGAAGTTTTCTTTGATTTTTATAAGAATAAGATGAATTGTTTGGATGCAGTACCTAATGTAACCCATTTGTATTTAAGTAAACTAGAGAAAATTGGGAAACTTAAAGCAATTGTTACTCAGAATATAGATGGATTGCATCAAAAGGCTGGAAGTAGTAATGTTTTAGAAATACATGGAACTATTTGTAAGAACCATTGTATCGAATGCAGTAAGGAATGTGATTCGGATTTTGTTTTTAATAGTAATGGGATACCTAAATGTGATTGTGGAGGTATAATTAAACCTGATGTTGTATTGTATGGTGATATATTACCAGAGGCATTTTCGCTTGCACAAGATCATATAAGTAAAGCTGATACTTTAATTGTGGCTGGTACATCGTTGACAGTAGAGCCAGCAAGTAGTTTGGTTAGATTATTTGGTGGTAAGAATTTGATTATTATAAACAAAGATAAAACACCATATGATAGGTTTGCAACATTAGTAATTAATGACAATTTATCCAATGTATTTGGGAACCTACATTAATATAATGCTTAGAGTCTGCAACACCGAGGACTATGAGTTCTATACAATTGATAGAAAGTTAGATTTTATAAGGGTTTAACCAATGTGTTAGACTCTTTTCTTTTGTTCAAGTGTATCAAAAACGTATCAAAAGTATCAGTTTTTTATGAAATGTAACAAGAATAATTGAAAGTTTAATTTTATTTCGTATATTAAGATAGATGATTATATGATCATCGGTATTTGCAGCACAGATTTTCAACTTAGACACGAGATTGGGCGTGCTTATATGAGAGCACATTTTACCTCGTTAAACGCACTTATAATAATAATACTAAAGATATTAACAATTCAAATTCAAATCTAAATTTAAATTTAAACAAACATTTATTTTTAAAGAAAGATTATTTTACAGGTAGATATTATTTTTACAGGTATTAATTTAAACTAAAGAAACAAAAGAAAGAGATTGAATCAATGTTTTACAGGTAATTTATATAGAGTATGAGTAATAGAATGGCATTGATTAACTAAATAGAGATAAAACTATTTAGAAGATAGTATCGACGTATGAAGAAACAAGATTCATATATGCAGATATAGAGAAATTATTTTATTTAAAGACTGATTTGAGTGATCAAGATTCTGAGCAGCTTGTTCACTCGAATTAAGTTATTCTTAAAACGTGCTTAATTTGGGTTAAACTGGTTTTGACGGGTATTTGATTAACCTGTTTAGAACAACTTCACAATGGGCTTAAAAACTGGTTAAAACTTTGCGATTTTGAAAGGATTGATGGATTATGTGTAAGGATTGGTTGATAAAGATACAAAACCCTCTTACAAGATGTAAATTAGTGATTTATGAGGATGGACGTTTCTATGTTGACGGTAGTGGACCTCTAATTGGATACTTAAAAGTTGGAGCCCTTAGAGAAATAAAGAGCTTAATTAATGAGTTTTTGCCAACCATTAAACAATATGGCTATCATGTTCAAGAAAAAGATGGATTCATAGTAAAATTTTGGGATAATAGCAACATGAAACGTGATGATCTTAAGGTTAAAGGTTGGAAATATGAATATCATCTTTTGAGAATATTGTTCAATGAGAATAATATTCGTAAGTTCAAGATAGATATATCTGATTTTTACTCTATTATGGAAACTTTTTTAGGAACTACGTTCGATGAGGAGTGTTCAGATGAAAGATAAAACTTGGTTAATTATGCTTATTAAAGAGCAAACGGATGGAATTTATACTGTAACGATTACTGAAGATGGTTATGTTTTAGATAACAAGAAGAAAAAAGTAGTTGTTTTGAAGAAGTCAACTATGGAAGAACTTAATAAACTGATGATTGAGTATAAAAACCCTAATTTAAGTGATGATTTTGATTCAAAATGTATGGTGAAATTCAATGGTGATACTAATAAGTTCACGAGTAATGATAAGGAACTCTATTCTAAAATCATTGATTTAATATTTAAAGAAGATAATATTAAGCATCCACCTAAGTTGCTAGATTCTGCGATATCTTTAATTGAAAGGTTGCGAGCTACTGGAGAGCTAGATGCAATGATTGAAGCAAATGGAATGGATGCAACAGTAGATGCATTACTTGCTATATGTCAGTTAGAAAACGAATAATAGATTACTTTTTAACTAGATAACTAACTTAATTTGAAGTAAATTATTAATAATCTATAACAATATTGACTTATCCTTTGATTTAGAGTTTAAATACAAAATCAAAGGAGTTAGAAATATGAAAGAAAGAATAATAGAAAATGATAAATTGATATATGATAAAATCCAACTTCCTAAGCACAATTATATTACTAAGAATTTATTGATTAAGAGGAAGTTTATTAAGGAAGATGATATCGAAACTTTTATGTATGATGCTCTGTTTGAAGAATTACTGCAACAATACGATTTTCAAATTATTATTGTTACTGCAAGTTATGTTATATCGAGAATAAAGTCGAACAAATTTTGTGATGAAGATGGGAAAGAGATTGAATGTTTATATGCTTATTTCCGTCATAGTCTAACATGGAATTTAAAGAGACTTACTGGACAAATTAAACTTAGTTGGGAGGAAGATGACGATGACTATGGATGATACTAGTAAGTATCTTTTATTCTTTACTTTAAAGTGTTGTAATTCATGAGAGGAGGAACAGGTATGAGACCAAGTGAAGAAGTTGAGAAGATTAAGAAATTATTTCCTGTAGGTACAAGAGTTAGATTAATTCAAATGGATGATTCACAAGCAGTACCAAGTGGTACTTTAGGAACTGTAGATCATATTGATGATGATGGTCAACTTCATATGAAATGGGACAATGGTAGAACTTTAGCTTTAATATATGGAGTTGACCAGTTCGAGACAATTTAGTATTTTATAAAAATCATACCCACAATTATTTTGCGTGTTGTGTATTGACAAAATTCGACAAATAATGTATATTGATATTGTCACAGGTGATGTGATTCATTGTTAAACCATTTTACTAGACCTTTCATGGAAGCTCTCACTTCTTTTGAATAATGTAGTAGAAAGCAGTAAAGTAGTACCCAAGAATATTAGAGTTTGAACCGTAACCTTTTATCTAATATTCTTATAATGAAAAAAAAGTAGCCAAGTGATAGCTACTGTAGATAGATTTTAATTCTTTAGTATTGAGATAACTTATTAGGTTATCTCTTTTTTTCGGCAATGATTGAGATATTAAACTTTTCTATTATTTTTTCTAATGTGTTTATGTTGTAGTTTGTGGTACCTGCTTCATATTCTTGGATTGTTCTTTCGCTACGACCGATCTGTTTCCCAAATTCTTTTTGAGTAAGTCCAGTCCATTCACGAATAATCTTTATGAAAGCACCTCTACCATAGTCCTTTAAATTAACTTTCATTGATCATACTTCATAATATCTCTCCCATTACCTTTGCCTACACCTAATTATAAATAATAATCATTGAAAATTATCAAAACCCACAAGTTGCTTTCGTGTTATAATTAGTATGAACCTTTTTGGATTTTTTATTCATAGCATTTGACAATAATTGAAAGCATTTTAAAATTACAGCAATTCTAGTGTCTAGAATTAGAAAGGAGAATTTGTTTATTATGAAGATTACTTGTAGAGTTTTAATTTAAATAATAAACTTACAATAAAGGCTGTATTTCTTTCGAACTTATGGTATATAAACAAGCGGGATGGTGATTTGAATGAAGAAATTGTTATTAAATAATCCTAGTCTTAATGTGATTAAGGAAAAATTATCTAATGATTTACCCGAAGAAATTGAAATAACTTTCAATAACAAAGTAGACAATGGTATAGAGTTTGTGATAATGGATTATTTAATTAATTCTGCTGGATATTCTATTGAAGAAGTAAAGCCAATAGATGATTCAAAAACAATGTATATTGTTTACTTTAAAAGGAAGAGTTAGTTCTCTTCCTTTTTGCCTTCTAATAACTTTTGATTTTCTTCCCAATATTCCCAATAGAAATTTGGATCTTGTTCATACAATTCAATTGCACCACATAGAACCTCTAGTGATGGTCCGATTTCAGAACTTGGTGCTTCAATTCTTTTAAGCGATTCCGGTTCTATTCCAAGTGCAGGAGCTGCATCTTTTACTTTGATATTAGCGAGTTTTCTTGCAATACGCATATTCTGACAAATATTCTTTTTTACACCACTATAATCTATCAATTGTTCATCAGTATAAGAGTGATTATTTCTACCCATAAAACAACCTCCACAGCATTTATTATTTTCTCATAATTATCTTGAAATGACGGTATCTTCAAATGTTACTAAATTTGTGATATAATATTCTTGAGGTGGTGTTTTTATGAGTAAAATTTCTAATGGTGAGGGGTTTATCTATGTATATCCGTGTATAATGGGTGGTACAAAGAATCTTTGTAAGATAGGTGTAACTGACAATTTTAAGGAAAGGATGAGTCAGCATGTTCGCACTCCATATCATGGTTTCAATTGCATGCTAAACTACCCTAGTTATAAACCTATTGCTACGGCTCTTCGAATAAAAAATATGGATATAGCTGATAACTTAGTTAGGGATTATTTTAAAGATTATCAATTGGCAGGAATCGAGGTATACAATATCAATTATAATGTTAGTATCCAAGAACTATATAACCTATTGTATAAGCACAACCAGTTTATTGAACTTATAGAAGATAAGACTACTGATTATAGTTTTCTTGTACTAGAAGAAGAAGTTAAAATTGATACAACTAAGTCAGTTTTTGAAGAACTTAGAGATAAAATTTTATCTAAGTATAATGATGAGCTACCAGATGAACTGCTTTTACTTCTAAGAGATGGTGAAGAATTTAAAACGCATTGTCCATCTCACAAAAATTTTATTGAGTTTCAAGATGGATTAGTATTAGATATTAGTGTTTGTAAAGCTAGTCGTGCTTTATTGCTAAATAAGTTACAAGAAATATTAAAGGAGTGATTTTTATGTTTACTGATTGTTTTGAGGACAGAATTCTAATAATTTTGGAATCAGTATTTATTACATGTTCGGCTGTTTTATTATTTCCTTATAACAAAATGATTGCAGTTGATATTTGTAGAGCAACACAAATACCCTATGATCTAGTTTTATCAGTTACATCAGCTGGATTTGGTAACAACATTATTATATTGTTATTTGTTGTTGAGATTGTATTAGTTGTTCTATTTATTGAAAAATTTATTCCAACATGTATTGAAAGATTAGTTTGGGATTATTGATTTTAAAGGAGTTGTATGTTGTGAAAAAGAAATTAATTATTTTAGGAATTATTATTATTCCAATTATTACTATTATTGCTATGCAAATACCAAAATGGACTAATCAGAATAAGTTTAAAGAGATATTTGATGATACTTCTATACTGGCAAATGGATATACCTATCATGGTCTTACTTATTTAGACATCCACTCTAATCAGTTTAGAATGAAATATAGTGATTATGATACAAAAATTGTTAAAGGGTCTGACATAGAAATCAAAGGAACTGTCAAAGTAAAGGATTCTAATACTTTAATACTTACCTATGATGGTGGTTCGATAACATGTTCAGTTTTAAATATTAATGTTTTAGACTGTGATGGTGCAGTTTTTAGAAGATATGATGGTCAATATGGGGATGAGAAAAAATGTGAATTAAGTCCTACCGAGTCAGAAAATGTAATTGCTGCTGGTTGGGATGATGCTTATGCAAATAGACAGGGTGCTAGTTATAATAACCCTTATGAGAAAACTGATCCTTGTTATCAAGAATATGATGGTGATTATTATACAGGTGTTTATAATGGTTACTTAAGAAATAAAATGTCTGTTAGTACCTATGAAATAATAGTAAAGGGACATAGTTGTTTAAGTATGGATGGCAACTGCTACAATGTTAAGAGGTGATAATTATGAGTAAGAAGAAAAATAAGCATATTGTATTAAAAGTTCTTTTAGTTATTATAATTGTTATAATACTATTCTTTAGCTATAGCTTTATTAAGCAGAAGTTATATCAAACTAGAAGTCAGAAGATGACTGAGGAAGTTAATGAGATACAAAAGGATAAGGTAGATTATGTTTTTATTGAGATCAACCCTTTTCTTGTTTTAACTATTAAAGATGGTACTGTAGAAGATGTGGCATGCCTTAATGATGACTGTGTTTCCATTTATAATGAAATCAAAATTGCAGGTAAAAATATTGATGATAGTATTGATTATTTATATGATTTAGCTAAGTCAAAAGGTTTTGATACTTCTAATGGAGTTAAAGTTAGAGCAACTGGAAATGTATATATTGAGAAAAAGGATTATGTTATTGTTGAGTATATTTCAGTAGCAGATAAAGAGGTATTGCTAGCTGATTTGAAGAACAATGAGAGTATAAAAAATAGTAATAATGAGGGTTATTACACTACCCTATGGGATAAGTTAAAAGCAGATGGTGACTATGGTGATGTATATTCTTGTAGTATGAATAATGAAGAATTAGAATGTTATTTTACTGAGAAATTTATATCGAATATTTTTGATGAAAAACAACTAGTTTTAGATTACGTAGGATTGGAAAATCAAATCAATAAGTTTTTCAATACACTTGATAAATTTAGAATAAAACACACAAAGAAAGATGATACTGAATATATTTCCATTAATTATAATGAATATGTTGCTACAGGTAGTATTCAAATAGAAGATAAAGAGATATTAGCTAATGTTTTATCGAGAAAAATTGGACATCAGAATTCAAGTTCTTCTTATGAGGAATGTTTACTTGCCGATACATATGAATACGTTGATTTGAAAGATTTTAATCTTTTAAATCCTAATGATGCTAATAAGATTAAAAGATATACACCTGAGCGAGTAATTAAAGATTGTAAGGACATTCAGATGTTGAATGATTCTTTGACAGGTGTAAATATAGAGACACAGAAACAAACATGTAGATTTATGACTCCTAATGGCGATATTTATACAGTAAATAGTGAAGATTTCGATAAGGTACCAGCGAGTGATTTAATAGTTGATTGTGATTCATGGAAATAAACAGAAAGAAGTGTGATGGTTATGTTTAAGATTATATTTAGTTGGATTCAACAACATGTAGTAACAACTATTATTGTTAGTGTTGTAGTGATTAGTGGTGCTGTTGCTACCCCTGTTATCTTATTGAACGTCAAAGATGAACCAAAGCCAAATAAAGATATTAAAGAAGAAGTTAAACAAGACGAGCAAGAGGCAGAGGTAGAACAAGAGCCCGAATTGAACGAAGATGGGTGTCCTGTAGGTTTCTTTTTGAACTACTATGGTATATGTCAGGATGAGCACCTTTACGAGCCACAGGAGTGCCCAGATGGCTACATATGGTTTCCTGATAAGGATGTCTCTAAAGATAATGGTGATGGAACAGTTTCAACCGATTATGAGGCAACTTATGGTATTGATGGTTTACCTAAAGGAGCATGTGGTATGGATTTTGATACTCAGGATGAATGGTATCTTTCACATGGTTATCCTGGAATGAATCCAAAAGATATAGAATTCTATAATCATCTTAATGATTGTGGACGTGGTTCTTTCTATAATTCAGAAACTAAAACATGTGTAGATATGACAGCTTGGGAACGTGCAATATATGAACGAGAGGTTCTTAGTAAACATGATCCAAAGGATGATATACCAAAATGTTCTGAACGATCTGAAACTGATCAAGCTTGTCTTAAGGATTAAAGATGTATTAATATAAGTCTAATTAATGAGAAAGAAGCACTTAACTAGTTGCTTCTTTTACCAATTGTATGGCTGTAATAATAATTATTTATGGTATAATTTGTATAATGAAATATAGTTAGGAGGTTATTATGTGACTAAGAAGATTAATTATAGGAGGATAGAGACCACGATTCCAGAGAACGTATTTATTTCTCATATTGATGGATTAATTGGCAAAGTTAAGAATGTTACACTTGAGGGAAAGTTTCATGATATGAAAGTATATGAGATTGAAGATACTATGTTCGTTCTTGTGAAAATCGTTGATTGTAGTGGAGATATTTCTGCAGTATTTGTTGGCAATAGAAATGATGATTTTAAATCATTTGTAGAGGGTATTGTTATGAATACTGATTATAGAATTAGGGGTAATGTTTCTTTATTGGATGATGATTTTTTAGATGAGGCTCTACCATTCCAAGATGAGATTAAAGGAAATAAGATTTTTTGTATTACTGCATTACAAGATTTAAGTAGTATCAGGTTGTTTGGTGTCGATATTGTAAAATTATATGACTATAATTTAAATAAAGCATATGATTTTGTTAATGATAATACCGATTATTTAAAGGGTATATCTGTTATTGAGGTAAAAGATATTGAGTTTTCTTGTAATAAAGATGTTATTATTTTATTACATAATGGTATAGTATTATTAAATGGTAAGGAAATGTTGGAAAATGTAAAGGCAGTAGTTTTTATAAATGGTGGAGCAATATTTGCAATTACTAATAATAATGTTATTATTCCTGTTGTTGGCATGTGTAATTCTACCAAATGCATAAATAACAATAATTATAAGTATAAGAAAATAATTATTACACCTCTTGTAATTGCAGCATTAACATTTGAAAAAGATATAAGACTATTTGGTATGGTTTGTGAGGGATTTATAGACTATCATAGATTTTTTGACGTAGATGATATTGGCTATGTTGAAGAGAATGATGATATTGTTGTTATTAAGGATGGTAAGGTTTATTCCTTATTCCATGAGAATGATTATTCTAATGAATTGCCTGATGTTCTAGTTAAGGGTTCAACTGATACTTTAGATATTATTGAGTAGAAAGAAGTGATTTGAAATGACTGTAGAAAAAGATTATAATTTGGATAGGTTTATTGATGCACATAATGATGATTATACTAGAGCATTAAACGAAGTAAAAAGCGGAAGAAAATTAACTCATTGGATGTGGTATATTTTTCCTCAGATAGCTGGTTTAGGTATGAGCGAAACCGCACAATATTATGAGATTAAGAGTTTAGATGAAGCAAGAGCTTATTTAAATAATGAATTACTAAAATCACATTTAATTGAAATATCAAATGCTTTATTAGAACTTTATACAAATGATCCAGTTGAAGTATTTGGCGATGTTGATGCTTTGAAGTTAAAATCGTCTATGACTCTATTCTCTTATGTATCTGATGATGAAATATTTAATAAGGTTATAGATAAGTATTTTAATGGTAGCAAAGATTTAACTACTGTTAGGATATGTGAAGAAATGAAAGCAAGAAGTTGATTTGATTTTATTGAGGAATAGCGATGACTATTCTTTTTTTGACTGCTAATAATATGGAATCGCATTAAAGCTGTTGACTAATATTATAGGACACGTTAAAACAAACACGAGGTGATA